>JAJFTD010000011.1 GCA_021373255.1 bacterium | reverse complement strand
GGAACTGATCAAAAACCAGATCGACTTCGACCTGCTCGACTTCCAGGCGCTTCAGGATGCTGTGATAGAGGATGGCAAGATCAAGCTGGCTGATGAGGCATATGAAGTTTTGGTGGTGCCGTCGAGTTCGTATACACGTCCAACGGAGGTGCACCGCCTGCGAGAGATATCAGATGCAGGGGTCAGCACTACATTCTTCTTCAAAGCCATGGAACCCGGACGGCAGAATATACCCAATGGGTCGGGCAATACGCAGTATGTACGGTCCGAGGAACTGGAATCGTTTGTCGAAATCCTGAGAAAAGAACTCAATGATGATATTCAGATAACCGGCGGTGGAGCGGATGAGATAATGGCCTACCGGCGCGAGAAGGACGGACACAAGATCACATTTCTGCTCAACAGGTCCGAGAAACACCGCAAAGTAACTGCGATGATAAAGGACTACCCGGACGCAGCCATCTTCGATCAGGAGACAGGCGCTTATACTCGTCTGGAAGGTAAGAGGGCGGGCGCGAAGACACAAGCAGAACTCAGATTCCAGCCTAATCAGTCGATGTTCATAGTGAGTAACGTCGCTGATGCTCAGCCGCTAAGGCAGCCTGAAGGCGAACCATTGCCGATCAGTGTGGAGAACTTGAGGGTAGAAATGCCATTCAATGTGGCGCAACTGTTCCATTTCACTTATTCAGCAGAGGAAAAAGAGCCGAAGAGTGTGGATGTGCGCACGCAGCCGAGGTATATACCCAGCAACTGGGACGCCAATCCGCCGAGCTTCGAAGGTTTTGCGGGGGTCTATGAGGCTGAAATTGAGATTAATACCGATCCCAGTGGGATACGGCTTGTGCTTGATAAAGATTATGCTGGTTGTGAGGTATATCTGAATGATAGCAAGATCAGCTTGGAACAGTGCACGCATGAGACTTTCCTGACCGACTGGATGGATGTCACTGCCGATGTCCAGGGACTACTGACACGTGGGGTCAATCGCTTCAGAATTATATCGCCAACCAAGCTCAGCGAGCCGATCAGGCTGGTAGGTGATTTCCACACCCACATCAGTGGTACGAAAGTAACAATAGAAGCCCCCGGCTCCCCCAACCCACTGAGCTTGGAAACCGACTATCCGTTCTTCTCCGGCACAATGGTCTATAAGGCGGAGTTCACCCTGGATAAAGACTTCTCATTCCTGTTGTTGAACATAGACGATGTGCATGATGTCGCGGAGGTGCTGGTAAACGGTCAACCTGCGGGCAAGCGCCTGTGGGCTCCCTATGTTCTGGACATAGCTGGAGTTGCTCAGCAGGGCGTAAATCAACTAGAGATACGTATCAGGAACAACATGAGCAACCTGATCAATGGCAACGCACGATCACTCGGCATTCAGCATGCACCGAGGCTTGAGGGGTTTGTGTGATTTAGCTTAATAACAAAAAATGGCCGGTCATAACGCCGGCCATTTTTATTGTCTGGTTATCAGGCAGTGTAATAAATACTAGAATGCATGTCCCATGCTGAAGTGGGTTCTTGGGCCTTCGTCACCAATACCGTAGTCCAACCTGAGATTACCGATGGGAGTCGCGACTCGCAGCCCCACCCCGGTGCCATAGTGGCCACTGAATGTGTTAGTCTGATCAAACTCAGGGACTTTAAACTCATTCGCAGTACCCCACGCGTCGCCGTAGTCGAAGAACAGAACGCCGCCGACTGATTGCGCGATCGGCTTTCTGTATTCAACACTGGCAAGCAGCATCTTGTCGCCCCAGAAGCGGTCTTCACGATAACCACGCAGGCTCTCGCTGCCACCTACGAAGAACTGCTCGAAGTAGGGGATTGTCCCATTACCGTATCCAGCTCTCAGCCGAACAGCTATGGTAGTCCGCTTATCCTGAGGTGTGGCTTTTGCTCCCTGCTTGCTGAAATAGCGGCGCGCATCAACCGAAGCTTTCTGGAATCCACCGTCAAACGGAAGCGGTTCCAGCACGTTATTATTGTCCTCGTCTTGATACCTGGTGGCATTTACAGTACCAAGTTCCAACGACAATGCTTCATAACCACCCACAGCCGGGTCGAGGTCAAAATCTCGGGTGTTATGAACAACCCTGAGCGAACCACCAATAACATCACCAGTCTGCACGATATTTACGAGGTCGCTCACACTGCCGTCATTAGTCAACAAGCTCGGGTCTGTGTCGACATTCTCAAACCTGCCACCAACGTAAACTCTTGTAAAGTCATTTAACGGGCGACTGAGGGTAAGGTCCGCACCCTTGTGGCGCTCGTTGTAGACTTTGTCATCTACTGAGCCACTGTTGAAAAAGCCCGATGAAAATCGGTAGAGCAACTTGTTGAATCCGTTTATGTTCAACGACGTGTGGTGCTTATCGATCCACGGCTCGTAAAAGCCGAGTTCATAGCTGGAGTTTCCGCCTACTGCCTCATCGGTGGTGCCCTGCTCCCAGGTGAGATTCAAACCCTGGCCGAGGCCACGGAAGTTATTTTCAGAAAGCCTGGCTTGGCCGACCAGTTTCTGCCTGGAACTGTAGCCAATACCCACAGAAACATTGCCGGTCTTCTTTTCTGTCACGGGAATTGTGACCTTGACCAGACCCACTTCGGTACCTGGGGTGATCTGAGGAGTCTTTACTTCTTCGAGAATGTCCAGACCGTAGACCTTCATAATGTCCTGGCGCAGCGTCTTGTAATTGAATATCACGCCCGCCTGGGTCTTCATCTCACGAGTGATAACCATCGACTTGGTCTTCTTGTTGCCACTCACGTCCACGCTCTCAACTTTATGGACCAGGATCGGCACCGTAAGCACGCCTGTCTGCGCGTCCACACCAATATCTTCAGTAACATAGGCGATATAACCCTGCTCACCATAGAAGCTCTGGATCGCTTCGATATCCTGGTTTAGTGTAGCGGTGTTGAGAACCTGGTTCGGCTTCGTCTTCATCAGGTCTAGGACCTTCTGAGCATCTATAGGTTCACTTCCAACTACTTTTACATCCTGTATCCTGGGGTTCTCTGTGACTTCATAAGTCACTTTCACCCCACCCGGCGCATCATCCTTATGCACGGTAACGGCGCTGAAATACCCCAGGGCCATAATAGCGGCCTTGTCTTTTTCGATAGCCTGCTCAGAGTATTCATCGCCGACTTTCAATGATATGCCGCTGTTAATGGTATCGGTGTTGATGTTCTGATTTCCACTTATTGCCACCTCCACCACCTTTGCGACACTCTGGGCCACCAGTGTCGCGGGCACAGCCAGCATAACCAGCAGCGCCACAAAAACAAGCCCTCTAATTCTTGATGCCCGATTTATCATCTCCGATGATTCCTCCACATACTCCGCAAGCAGCCGTGCCGCGGTGATCAGATTATACAGTAAATTCACATAATCCCTCAAGCGAGAGAACGTGCAAAGGTTTGAAGGTCATAAGGTCGGAAAGTCATAAGGTTGGGAAATGGATAGTGCATTGCCAAGCATATTTTTAAGACTTAAACCCTTGTTTGATCCTAGGCTTTAACTTTGTAACCTTTTGACCTTGTGGCCTTTTAACCCCCTAAATACGGTATTAACTTACGCTTGAGCATTCCTCTTGCCCTGGCTAACCTTGTGCGGACCACGTCTACTGACAGGTCGGCAGCTTGGGCAACTTCCTGGTATGACAGCCCTTGCAGGTCTCTCAATACCGCCACTATTCTATAGTCGGGGGGAAGTTCGCTTATTGCCCGTACAATCAACTCTTTTAATTCTTTACGTTGTAAAGCCTCGTGCGGATTCCGCAGAGCTTGATTTTCAACCACAGTATCTTCTCCCCCATCACAATCCAGGGAGAGACTTTCATATTGCTTCCGCAGGTCGCGCTCTTTATATTTATTTTTGCACTTGTTCACGGCAATCCGGTAAAGCCACGTGTACACCGATGAGCCACCTTGGAAGTTGGCATACGACTTATACGCCGCAAGGAAAGTCTCCTGCGTGAGGTCTGCGGCTTCATCTCTATCGCTCAACAATCGGTAGATCAGGTTGAAAATCGGCTTCTCATACTGATCGACCAGTTCATCGAAGTCCATAACCTACCCCTTGTTGCCCGCGACTTAGCCGCTTTATTTAGCTGTTTTATTTAAACGATAAGCTATACTGCACTTGGAATGTCGCGGTCTCCTGGTTATCGACTTGGATGTTGAAGTCGTAGTTCCTTCCTAACTTGTAACCTAAACCGAGTTGATATGCAACATCATTCACTTTCGTAAAGTCCGATTTTAGACGTCCGTAGTAGGACATGTACGTATTTCCGATCAGTTTCCGTGATACATACAGCGCCAGAGGCAGGCCTGGACCATATTCAAGCGAAAATTGCTCGAACCCCAACTTTTCTACAAATAAATTTTCAACCGGTGCGAATAATGTGCTTGTACCCACTGCTGTTAAAATATTACCAAGCTCTTTTTGCAGAGCGGCTTCTCCGCCTGTGAGTATGCCGGGCATGTGTCCCAGCGCCGCGAGCATCTGCTCCCTGCTCAGGTCGGCAGGCGAGGAAGACAGGTCTACCTGCATATCCGACACCGGGCCTGTAGCGCCAAGGGTAATTACATATCTCTGCGGCCTCCCAAGTAAGCCGGTCGCTGTGACTGTGGTCGTCGCCTGGAAGTCCACTCGCAGCTCCATCGGACTCGGCGGAGCGTATCGCATATATATTTTGCCCCCCGGCGTCACCCGCAGCCTCGATGTTGCAAGCCTCACACTGCCCTGTTGAGCCGCGAGGTCGAATACAAGATCAGGCTTCTCAAGCGTGCCGTTGAGCAGACCATTTCCACCAACAACCAGCGACATACTTGGAGGAGAAACCACAACGTCCTTACCCAGCTTTATACCCACATCGAAGCGAGGATTCACAGAAAGCGGCTTAGCCTGGGGCTTTGGCATGTTTTCGGGCACAACGAACGATAGCGTGGCATCGGAGATGTTTACTCCGCCCGGAATGCCGGATGTGGCGGCATTAGCTACAAGTGGGCTCGCCAGGTCACCAGTAACAGCTAAACCCGCATCTATACGCATATTCACATCTTCACGGAACCCCAATGCGTCGCGCTCGGCAATGATCAGCCCGTCTGCAGCGACTTGCATGTGGGCGGTGCGATCACCCATGGAGATATATCCGCCCGGTACCACCCCAATGCTTCCACCCATACTCGATTGTGCGGAAAGTTTATTCACGATGACCCTGTCGCCATTAAATGCCAGGTCAACCCCTACTTTGTCGAACGAATTTATAAAGCCTTTGATCGCAATAGCGCCGTTATCGACTTTGAGCGAGCCACTGAGCTGTGGTTCGGAAACGGTACCAGCCATTCTGAGCTGCCCCTCGACCTCACCTCTGGTTCGCGCGGGATCGAATTGACTTGAGAAGACAGTGAGCAGCGATAGGTCCTGCTTGTTGAGCCTTGCGGTCAGCTCCAGAGGGCGGTTAGATGGAATCGTGAACTCGGACCAGTCCCACGGGATATAGCCTTGGGCAACGGCTTGGTGATTCCCGCTTGCAAGGATCACATCGGCAACTTCTATCTTATCCTGAGTGACCTCAATACGGCTGGCACGCAGGGCGTCGAGAACGAACCCGTGCATACTCGGCTTTACAACTTCCACCGAACCAATCACGTGCGGGGAAGATACATTACCCTGTACCACAAAATCCGCTGCCATTATGCCGCCTGGAGTGTTATCCCCCAGCCAAGGCCGCAGCTTGGTAAGATCGACATTAGACGCCGCTGCATCTAATTGGACTTGTTTTGTATCGAATGTATAATTACCTGCGACAGTAAAGCTGGTATCCCCGGAAAGCGCCTTGAGTTGATCAACCTTGAGCACACCGTCCGCCGAGGTGGCATCCAACGCAACGGACTCTATGCGGTGTTTATCCAAACCGATATCAGAGGCTCGCACGGTTATGCTTCCAGTTGGACGCTCAATACTGCCGGACAGGTCGAAAGACACATCTGCGGTCCCACTGGTGATCCTTGGAATACGCTTCATAGTCTGCCGGGCTTCTGAAGCGGCATCGGTGTCGACATACGGGCTCTCCGCGAGCATACTCCAAACCTGCGGAATGCTGGCGTTCTTAATAGTGCCTTTGGCAACTTTAACTGTGTTAGTGTTCAAGTTATACCCATTAACTTGGACATTATATGACTGATCTCCACGCCTCAGCACCGCATTGAACGAATCCAATACATTGTCAGCATAAACCAGATCGAACTTAGTGCTGCTGAACCTGTAATGGTTTACGTCAAAATCTTCTACACCGGCATTAAGCACTACTTTTGGGTTGTCCCAGCTTCCAGTGACAGTTCCGAGCGCCCCGGCTGTTCCGCCCACTTCAGCGTAGTCACCTATCTTGTCGCGGAGCCTCGCAAGGTTAAGGTCGGTCAATGTAAGTGCTAACGCGACGGACTTGTTGTCAACGTCCACAGAACCACTCACGGTGGCTTTGGCATCAAGGCTGGTGAGTTCAGCTTGCTTTACCAAGAGCTTGGGGCCGTCCATTGTCAGCCGCGCCGTGGCATTGTTAATAGGGTAGCCAAAAGCTGTGCCGTCTTGGATTCTGAGATCAGCGGAGGCACTCATATCCGCCAGTGGAGAGCGTCCATTGGTGGCTTGGGGAAGATATGCGCCCGTGGCCTGGAAGTCACCAACCAGTGTCCCACTCGCGTTAATGTTCCGGCCAATGAGATGACCCAGCTCACCAACCGTCAGCCGCTCAACTCTTCCAGCCACCCTATACGACACCCGGTCTGTGTTCAATCCTCCGGCAGAAGCCCTGAATTTAAGCTCCGCGGGGAACATGCGCACCACTGCGTCCGTGACTCGTGCGGTGTTTAGGTCGGTAACGAACCGCAGGCGGGCGTAGTCAACGCGATAGCCACGGTAGCGTGCGGCAAATACTTCCATCACGCCAGAATACACCGGCGCGCTTACATTGCCCATCACCTGCCCGCTGAAGAACCCCCTGCCTTGTATGCCGGTTACCCCGGCGAACTTCCCGACCTTAGCAAGGTCCACACTCTCACCGGATATGGACAAGTTGAGTTTTTTAGGGCTTGCTGATCCCCTGATAACCAGCCGGCCAGTAACGGAACTGCGTATATCCAGCCCGTTGACCTGCAAGTTTCCACCGGCATAGCTCACCCGTCCAGATGCAGAATCGAAAGCTATACCTCTAAACTCTCCCCCACGGACACGAACATGCGCCCGAATGCGAGGAGCAGCGATGGGTCCTGCGCCTGTGAATCTCAAACTAGCGGTACCAGTGGCAGCAAAATCATGCGGCAGTGGGAGGTTCGCCAGCTTAACACCTGCGGCTCTGCCTTTTATATCGATCACAGGATTGCCCTGTGTGGTGATTGTCCCGGAAGCGACTACTTTGGCCCCGCGCCAGTTGGCTTGCAGCGAACGCATCGCAAGCAGGCCGTGCGAATACTTCATAGATAAACGCGCATCCGTAGCCGTGTAGCCTCGTGCGGAAACTTTAGGCACTCGCGCAGTCACGTCTACCACAGGCGCAGAGGATCGGCCACTGATCGTAACATTTATAGGTCCCCTGCCGCTTGGATGGATCTGCCGCACGGATTCGGGAACTTTGAGGGCTGTCATCAGTCCGACCCAATCGGCATTAGGCGACGATACCGACAGCGATAACGCGGGGTTTGTAAATTTGTTGATCCCACCTGTGGCATGTATGGGAGAGCCGCTTATGTTGCCTTGCAGATTGAGAATAATCTTTTCACCAGCAAGAGCCAGGCTGCCGCTCAACTGTTCCACAGGTTTGTTAGCAATCCCAAGGAGCACACTAGCCTTATTGACACGAGCGGCGCCGGTGAGTGAAATGTGCGATTTCTTTGATGTTGAGCGAACCCGCACACCGGCAGACACATCCAAGCTGCCGCTGCGTATTTTCATGAACCCAGCGATGCCAAAGTAACGGCTCCAATATGCAGCCGACACATCTCCCGCCGACAGGTCGAGCGTGGTAATTTTCCTCTTGGCATCGTATTCACCCGCAACCCTGGCTCTGCCTAGTTTGCCACCAGAGCCTTTTGCAAGCATCCAGAATGAATATGTAGGCTGGCCACCGGCGTCGAGATAGCCCTGCAGCCCATTGACACGCGTTACTTCGGGACCTCGACCAGTTTTGGAAAGGTAATCGGTGAATCTGACCGTGCCGTTCTTTACCTGCACACTGCCCTCGAAAGGCGGTCCAGCGGGGCCTGAAGGCTTCTTTAGGAGGTCTTGGATGTTGAGGCTGCCGTCACGCCGCCGCACGAGGTTCAGTATCGGGTCGATTATAACCGCGCTCCTCACACTCTGCGCGCCCTTATTGCGCATCAGCAGGGATCTTGGATCAAACCGCACCCTGACCTCTCGCGCCGTGACGAGTTTGCCGTCTTTTAGCCACCTGCCGGATGCGATTTGGACGTTTTTAAGGACCACAACGCCCAGCGGATCCACCCGCGCGCCGTCGATCCTGACCTCACGGTCCAAACGCCGGGTAAGCTCATCCACAATGATGACGTCAGCGTTTCGGAGGACCCTTTGCATCTGGACCCTGACAAATATAATTGCCCCGACAACTATCGCCAGCGCCGGAACAAGCACGGTCAGGACGATGAATAGCCTCCGAGAGCGTTTCATCTCGGTTCCCCACGCGGTGTCATATTTACTCCAAATACAGCCGCGAAACTGCGAGCGCATGCCTCGCGGACCTCTTGCATTGACGGAGCCGAGCCGAGCAGCTTAGCCATCGACGTAATCTTCTCAGATGGCAGTCCGCAGGGGTTGATTAGTTGGAAGTGAGACAGGTTGGGGTCCACATTCAGTGCAAAGCCGTGATAGGTGACCCACTTCCGCACAGCCACACCTATGGAACAAATTTTCTTATCACCGACCCACACACCTGCGAGGCCGTTGCGTTCGCCTTTTAACCCGAATTGCGCGATAGTGTCGATCACACATTGCTCGAGGCTGCGCAGGTAGCCATGGAGGTCTCCGCCGAACTCACGAAGACGCACTATCGGGTAGCCCACAAGCTGCCCCGGCCCGTGGTAAGTAACATCCCCACCCCGATCGGTTTCCACAAGCTCCACGCCCTGCGCTTTCAATGACTCCGCACTCACCAGCACGTTCCCACGGCTGCTGGTCTTTACGCCCATCGTAATAACAGGGTTATGCTCGAGAAGCAGAAGAACTCCGGGAATCTCGCCAGCCGCGCATCGGTCATGCAAATCATGCTGAAGCGCCAAGGCATCAGAGTAGGAGATGCGCTCTATATTATCAAGCAGGCAATCTTTCACTTCCAAAGGTTGATCGGTGTTGTTTCTGGGGTTTTGAATCGAAGTGTTATCCTGCACTGCTGCACTGCCTCCGGCGTTCGTATTCCTGTTCCCCCAGTATACTCAGATGAGTTGCAGTGGGTCAAGCAGAGAACCAGTTCCGTAACTCTTATAAGCACCAAAAATGCCCGAAAGACGGGAGAGAAAACAACCGATACTAATATAATGGCGGGTATAAGACTCCGCCGCCTGTATTCTTTATAATAAGGTTGAATAATGCGGGCAACAATATGGATATTCGGACTTGTGAGATGAGCAAAATGATAATCCGACCGGGAAAAGATGCGGGTCAGCAAGTAATATATGCTGAAGGAAACTTTACGACTGATGATTCTTATGTTATCAGTCACTTCAGTGGAGAGGCGCCATTCGGCAGCCTGCTCTGTGCGGTCGGCTCCGATTACTCAGTCGAGATAGAACCTGACGGAACCGGTGGAAGCTGGCTTGGCAAGGCACCAATACTCCAATACAACCGAATGGGCAAGGCATGGTATATCAAAGATCGTGAAACCGGGGAGACCTGGTCGCCGTTTTATAACCCCGTATGCGAAAATGCTGACGATTACCAGGTAAGTTTTTCGCCCGGAGTTATGAGTGTGCGTAGTCTTCACAGCAAAATAGATTGCACGCTTACCATATCGGTATCTGCAGAGCATCCATGCGAGGTGTGGCATATCAGACTTGAGAACAAATCCGCGCACGAGCGGACCCTCATGTTTGCCACATATGTTGAGCCGCAGGTAGACTCTCCGCTGGAAACGGGATACCTTGAGCATGAGCGGGCTGTATTTATGCGCAAGCCATTGGAGTCTATTGGAATGGACCTGCCGGGCCGAATGGCTCGGGACACGGTGCTGTTCCATTCAAGCACACTTGCTCCATCAGCAGTGTTTCTCGACAAGTCTGATTTTATCGGTGATGATGGATCGCTGCGAAGCCCAAAGGCCCTGGATGGTGAGGAATCCAACTGTGAGGACGGCATCGCCATAAAACCCATCGCGGGCTTCACAATGGAGATAGATCTACCAATAGAGGGTGAAGCGGAGTTCGGGTTCTGCTTTGGCGCAGCTCACACGGCTGAAGAGGCTATGCTGGCAGTTGCGGCATATACCAAGACAGACTCTGTGGCAAAAGAAATAGAGAACACCAGGGAGCATTGGCGAAAGACATGCTCCAGCATCCACCTTGACTCTCAGGACAGGGTATTTGATGCATTAGTCAACACATGGCTTCCCTACGAGGCCTACGCGGGGTGGATTAGAAGTCAACACGAGCATGGTCCGGCAAGTCCTGTATCAGCCGCAACGGTGCTCAGACGACTTTGTGCCATCTCCGCCACAGCTCCCTACGCTTGTCGGGAGGCACTGATTAATTTTGCGGGGCGGGTATCAGTGCTTGGCACTTATTCGCCTGATGGTGAGACACAATTGATGCTGCCGCCTTCCGAACTGCTTTGGCTCGCAATCTGCACCGCGAAGTATGTCGCAGAAACCGGTAATGTGGGAGTGCTCAGCCAGACGATCCCGCTCAACGGCGGGCCGGTTTTGTCCCTGCGAGAGCACTGCGAGCGTGCCATTCGAGCATGTATTAACTCTCCGCAGCCTGCAGACAATAATTACGATGCCAATCTCGAGCATGCGCTGATGCTCTGGTCATATATAGAGCCGGACGATCCTGAGTTCACTGAGCACTTGAGGCTCATTCGAGATCGCAGAACAACGAGTCGCCCCGAATATCCCGAGCAGCGAACCCTACCCCGGCGGGTGCGGTATTTGCAATCCGTATCTCACTCACTCTCGAACGCAAAAACAACAGATCTGCTTCACCAACACCTCGATCCGCTAAATGGACAGGCAGGCGAGAGCGACGCGGCTTACCATATCTATGCCGCAATGGTTGAGGAGATATTGGGAATAGTTGCCACAAACGAGGGGTTAATTCTACACCCTAGCATGCCCGATTCTTGGGCAGAGTGCCAAGCCACGCGGCGTTTCAGAGAAGACACTTACATCATCCACATCAAGCGATCGGAATCCAACAGCAAGCGCAAAGTAAGTGTGGTAGTCGATGGCGAACCCGTGCTGGGTGAGAGCCTGCCCTACTTTGGTGACGGACGCGAGCATATGGTTGATGTGACGGTGCACTAATACCCAACATAATTTCCCATTAACTACACATCTTCCCATAGCACCACACCTAATGCTATACAAGATGCTTGCGACTGTAATATAACTAGTATCATTATCAGTTACACCGTCATATATCATCATCTGCATCAATATGCACTTACTTCATCCTATAGCACCCTACATTACTTCCAATTGTATGTATCTAATTTTGCATTGTGCTACCTGTATGTTAACCACGATCATTATACTAATTCTAGCTGCTATATCCCACAACTATAATAACAGCTTCACGCAAAAACGCCTGTTGACAACTAGACAATCACATGTTATATTGCATTAGCAGGCAGACAGTTACGCGGTATGTTTACACATTCGGATCTGTGTCCTACATATCCGACAATCTGCTAATGCAAGCTGTATTAATGGTATTACATCATTCAGCCTGTGAAAAGAGGTGATCTGCCCAGATTATTAAATCACCCAGCAGAAGTCACAACAAACACATAAAATGGAGGAGAATACTGAAGATGAAAACATCAAAACTTTGCCTGGTTGCCATGTGTGCAGCCCTGATCGCCATGTCAGCAGCGTGCTCTTATGCCGCAAACCTGCTCCCGGATGGAGGATTTACTACTGTCCCCAGCAGCTTAAGTGCTGCAGGTGATACCTGGTTGCCCGGTGGTAAGTGGCTTTTCCAGAATCAGATTAATGGTGGCGGAACCGCAGGAACTCTGAGCCAGGTCGCCGGCGTTAACGGAGTGGGTTATGCCGCACGAATTGAGAGAACTAGCTCCAACACATGGATGACGCTTGCTAGTTGTTATGTGCCGGTAACCGCTGGGAATACATACACTTTTTCGTATTGGATAAACCTGGATAATTCAAGCCTACACACATGGGCTAACGTGGCATCTTTTAGAGACAGTAATGGCACGCAGTGGATAAATAACACTGTTGCGAAGCTTAATGGCCAGGCACCTGGATGGGTACACTGCGTGTATGAATATACCGCTCCCGAGGGTACCAACTTCGCGCAGGTTCAATTTACACCTTGTTACGCAGGCGGTATAAAAATAGCCGATGCCTATCTTGGTACCGTTCCGGAACCGGGCAGCATGGCTGCTATGCTTAGTGGGTTCGTTGGCCTTATCGGCTTTGGCATTCGCAGGAGAAAGTAATCCTCACAACTATACCATCTGGATATAAATCTGGATGCGTCTTGGATTTTTCTGATCGGGCGGTGTTGCAAAATGCCGCCCAAGGAACTCCTTAAATAGTCTGAATGATTTTGCAAACAGATGGCTATCTCTTCAAACACCCTTGCACACTAGACACCAATCACACAATTATCCCACATAATATTTAACCAGCTTGACTCATAGTTCAAGCTGTGCTATATTGCGCTTATTAAGGTGCGACAGTTTTCGTAACCTCACTACACATGTTCGAGGAGGCTCAGATGAGAAGATTTGCATTTACGGCAATGTGCCTGCTTGCTCTATCCCTGCCAAGCACAGCGGATAACCGTATATACAATCCCGAGAATGGCCACTATTACTTGGTAGTAGCTAACTCATCGGGAATCAGTTGGACAGACGCGCAGAGCGCTGCTGTTGCGGCGGGCGGGTATCTTGCCACGGTTACATCTTCATCCGAAAACGAGTTCATATTCAACCTAGCCCAACAGAATGATACTGTATGGGGCAGCTATGCCGGATGGATGCTGGGACCTTGGCTTGGCGGATATCAACAGACCGGTTCTACCGAGCCGGATGGTGGCTGGAGATGGGTAACAGATGAACCGTTTACATATACAAATTGGGCTCCTATTGCATTTGATATGGGGATCGCTCACCTGCAAGATCGGGTTCAGATGTCAGGAATGAATAATATCAAGGGCAGCACGTGGGATGACAACGGATGCGATACACCCCAGCATGGCTATGTTATTGAGTGGAATGCCGTGCCCGAGCCTTCGAGTCTTCTTGCCTTAGCCTGCGGGTTCGGAGCCTTAGGGTGCATAAGACGACGCAGAAAAAGCTGACGTTTCATTGCAGTGCTACCCGGCTTGCATCCTGCATTTATCCAGCGCTAACTCACAAATTGGATATCTCTCAAACTAAGCAGGCTAGCCTACCGTAGTAAGATCAGCTGGCGTGCCTTTCAGGTATTCATCGACTGGTAGGCACTCCGGCTTTTCACCGCGTTGTTTTGAGCGCAGAGCCATGCATAAAGCGCGGGCGGTATCGAGAGATGTGAGGCATGGTATCGAGCGTTGGACGCTGGCTTTGCGGATCATTGCAGCTTCCATCTCGATCTTTCTATCCTTAGAAGCCGTATTAATCAGCAGATCCACCTTGTTTTGCACGATCAACTCCATAAGATTTGGAGACTGCTGGTCGCCGATCTTGCGAACCTCTATTGTTGGCACTCCCTTTGTCTTGAAATAGTGGGAAGTTCCCTCTGTAGCGTAGACTTCGTAGCCAAGATCAACAAACTCCCGAATGATATCAACAGCTTCTTCCTTGTCCTGGTCCGCAATCGTGGCAATCATCTTGCCTGCCACAGGAGCGTCTAGGTTGCAAGCGACCATCGCCTTATACAGCGCGCGAGAGAAGTCCATATCGATACCCATAATCTCACCAGTCGACTTCATCTCAGGGCCGAGTGAGACATCGACTTCTGTGAGCTTCTGGAAGCTGAACACAGGCGCTTTTACCGCGAGGCTGGGTTGCCGTCTGTAGAGGCCGGTCTCGTAGCCCTGTTCCTTGAGACTTTTGCCAAGCACCACATTAGTTGCGACATGTATCATCGGCACGCCGGTGATCTTAGAAAGATACGGCACCGTGCGGCTGGCGCGTGGGTTCACTTCTATTACCTGCACCTCGCTGCCATCGATGACAAACTGAATATTCATCAACCCACGCACTTCCAGCGCCATTGCGAGCTTAATTGCGTGGGATGTGATCTGGTTTATAATGTCCTGCGAGAGGGTCTGCGGAGGGCACACGGCCATACTGTCACCCGAGTGTACCCCTGCCCGCTCGATGTGCTCCATTATGCCAGGAATCAGACAGTCCACACCGTCCGCGATGACATCTACTTCGACCTCTTTGCCGATAACGTATTTATCTACAAGAATCGGCGCGTCGGGATCAGGGCTGACCTCTACCGCGTGCTTCATATACTGGCGTAGGTCTTTTTCAGTGTAGACAATCTCCATAGCCCGGCCGCCGAGCACGTAGCTGGGGCGCACGAGCACAGGGTAGCCAATCTCCTTGGCGACCTGCACTGCAGCGTCCGGCCCAAATATGGCGCGTCCTGCAGGCTTGGGGATGTTCAACTCGCGAAGAATTCGCTCAAACTGGTCGCGGTCCTCGGCGAGGTCGATTGACTTAAAGTCGCTGCCAAAAATGGGGATGCCTAACGCATTAAGCGGCTTGGCGAGGTTGATCGCAGTCTGGCCACCGAACTGTAGGATTATCCCATCAGGCTGTTCGTATTCGATTACATTCATCACGTCTTCGACCGTGAGCGGCTCGAAGTAGAGCCTGTCCGATGTATCGAAGTCCGTGGAGACGGTTTCGGGATTGTTGTTGATTATGATCGATTCGTAGCCAGCCTCGCGAAGAGCCCATGCTGAATGGACGCTGCAGTAGTCGAACTCCACCCCCTGGCCGATTCTTATGGGGCCTGAACCGATGACGATGGCTTTTTTCTTGGGTTGAGGAATCGGAAGGGAGTCCCCCTCACCCCTGCCCTCTCCCGCCAAGGGAGAGGGAGTCGATATCATTCCCCCGCCGACGGAACTGCTTGGCGTGAACGTTACACAGCCGGTTTCGTCTTCTCGCTCGTGGCAGGAGTAGAAGTAGGGAGTTTCGGCTTCGAACTCAGCAGCGCAGGTGTCGACCATCTTGAACTTGGGCAGCATACCCAGCTTCTTTTGAACATAGCGGAGTTGGGTTTCATTGGCGCTTGTGAACTGGCTGATAACCTTGTCAGGAAAGCGCATCGACTTGGCGCGTTGGAGCAGGTCCACAGCATCGGTCTGGGTAGCAATCTGCCCAGCGGTCAGGGCCTTGATCTCTGCCCCGCGCGACTGCAGCTCGTTTTCCATATCAATAATATTGCATATCTTTCGCAGGAACCACGGGTCGATTTTGGTAAGCTCGTGAACGCGCTCCACAGTGTATCCCCTGCGCAGCGCTTCGGCGACGATAAACAGCCGCTCATCGGTAGCTTTCACGAGCCCACTTTCGATGTCATCGTTCGTGAGTTCATCGGCGTTCTTGAGCCTGAGCCAGTTCAAGCCGATCTCAAGCGAGCGTACTGCTTTCATAATAGCCGCCTCAAATGTGCGGTCGATGCTCATGACCTCGCCAGTGGCCTTCATCTGCGTGCCCACTGTGCGGTCGGCCTGGTAGAACTTATCAAATGGCCAGCGCGGGATTTTGGCTACGATGTAGTCGATAGTCGGCTCGAATGCGGCTTTTGTCTTGCCGGTTACAGCATTGGGAATCTCGTCCAAATCCAAGCCAATTGCGATCTTCGCAGCCACACGCGCTATTGGATAACCCGTTGCCTTGGACGCAAGCGCGGAGGACCGGCTCACCCTGGGGTTGACCTCGATCACGTAGTATTCAAACCCATTGGGACTCATTGCAAGCTGGACGTTACACCCGCCCTCGATTTTCAAGGCGCGGATAATCTTGAGCGACGCGGAACGAAGCATCTGATATTCTTTGTCCGTAAGCGTCTGCATAGGCGCAACTACTATGCTATCGCCGGTGTGGATACCCATCGGATCGAAGTTTTCCATAGAACAGATAGTGATGCAGGTGTCGTTGGAGTCGCGCATTACTTCATACTCGACTTCTTTCCACCCCAGCAGGCAGCGCTCGATCATTACCTGGCTCTTCAGCGATAGCTTGAGACCACGCGAGCCAATCTCCAATAGTTCTTCAGGATTATACGCAACGCCACCGCCAGTGCCACCGAGAGTGTATGCCGGGCGAACGATAAGCGGCCAGGGCGGGTTGGAATCTATAATATCCTGAAGCTGCTGTGTCCTCTCAACAATCCAGCTCTCGGGCACAGGCTCGCCGATTTCACGCATGAGTGATCTGAAAAGCTCACGATCTTCGGCGTCCATAATAGCCTGGAGCGGCGTGCCGAGCAACTCCACGTTATATTTCTCAAGCACCCCTGCGGAGGCAAGCTCCACTGCAAGATTGAGGCCGGTTTGTCCACCCAGTGTGGGCAACAGGCCATCCGGCCGCTCGCGCTCAATCACACGGGTCGCGAACTCCACATTGATCGGCTCAATATAGACTTTGTCGGCCACTTCCACATCGGTCATAATCGTTGCAGGGTTGGAGTTGATCAGGACGACCGATATGCCCTCCTCGCGAAGGGACTTGCATGCCTGCGTCCCCGCGTAGTCAAACTCAGCCGCCTGCCCGATTATGATCGGCCCGGAGCCTACTACCATTACTTTTTTCAGATCATTACGTTTCGGCATACTTCTCTCTTTCGGTTATGCGTTGCGCGTCTTGCGTTGCGTGTTTTGCGTTAATGCGTTTTGCGTTGCGCGTTGGCGGCCACTTTGATCATATACAGACTGGCCGTGAACAATAACAGGGCCAAGGCAATCAGTGTTGTTGCTAGCCAAGGCGTCGTTCTAAAGAACTGCGAGATGCCCACCGGGATTATTGCCAGCCCCAGCAGCATGCGAGCAGTGGATTTTGTAGCGTAACCCTTGGACACCATACGCAGGCCAAGGCCGATGAATACGATTCCTAATAGATAATATAATTGCATTTCTTATAACTCCTATAACAGCCATGAGCTGAGAGTGGAGAGCCCGAAATTAAAACTGAGCGCCACTTTTAGCTATTACGAACACGCTCAGCCTCTAACAAATCCTTGAAATGCCGTATCAACACGGCTTTCGCGCGTCTTACCATAGATATTCTTCGAGGCGTAGATGCAAAATTCTGAGCGATGAGACCAACTATGATAGCTGCAATTTCCCAGTGCCCTCTCCTCAGTGCACTGTACGAGTATGCCAGCGCAGCAACTATCATCAACAACATGACAAGAGTGGATGCACGTGCAAGACCTGATGTTCCGAAATGCACTCTTACAATCGTCCCATGCGAATGATCATCTTGAGCAAGACTGCCGTATAACATGGGCTGGATCATCGGAAATCGTTGTTCACGTTCAGTTTTCTGCAACCAGAACTTATCTCGTCTAAAGCCCCATGTATACTTTATCCCGCGGATATCAGGAAATAAGAACGACGCCCGTGCCTCACGATGTAGTCTTTCACGGCACTCTTCGATACTAAGGTTAGTCCGAAAAACACGCTCACGCTGGCGAACCATTCCCATGCCTCCAGGCATTCTTGTTCCCTGCTAGCAGACTACTTCGCCGCCATCACATTGTTCACAAAGTCCTTGAACAGATATCCCTCGTCCAACGGTCCTGCAGATGCTTCTGGGTGATATTGGATCGTAAAGATTGGCAGGTGCTTGTGGCGGAGGCCTTCCACGGTGCCATCGTTCAAGTTTATGCGCTCAACTTGCACATCATTAGACAGCTTGTCCGGGTGCACTGCGTAGCCGTGATTCTGCGACGTGATGCTTACTCTGCCGTTGATAATATTCTTTACGGGATGGTTTGCGCCTCTGTGGCCGAACTTCAGTTTGATGATGTTGCCGCCCATCGCCATCCCGAACATCTGGTGGCCGAGGCAAATCCCGAGTATTGGTTTCTTGCCTATTAGCGTCCGCATTGTAGCGACAGTGTCCTTTAGCTGCCTCGGATCGCCGGGGCCAGGCGAGAAGACCACGCCATCGGGTTGGACCCGGAGCACATCGTCGGCTGATGCGTTGCAAGACAAGATGGTAACCTTGCAGCCTTCTTTCGCTAAACATCGGGCAATGTTGCGCTTGATTCCGAGATCAATCAACGCTATGTGGCACTTGGGGTCCGGCAGGTCGGAGAGCTTGCTGCACTCGTCGCCGGTCCACTCATAGGTCGCACTCGTTGATACGCGCTGCACAAAGTTCAGATCACCATAATTAGGGGCGCTTTCAAGAGCATTCTTGAGTTCAGAAGTGGTAAGCTCAGTAGACATTGCGCCCATCATAACGCCGCTCACACGCAGATGACGAGTAAGCGCGCGCGTGTCAATCCCCTGCATCGACACCACTCCCGCGCTGGTCAGATATTCTCGTAAGCTCATACTGGAACGCCAGTTGCTCGGCTCTTCGCACAACTCACGAACGATGAACCCCTCCACTTGTATCTTGCCGGACTCCACATCCTCGGTGTTCACGCCGTAGTTACCGACCAGCGGGTAGGTAAGCGTGAGCAACTGCCCCGCAAACGATGGGTCTGTGAGCATCTCCTGATAACCCGTCATAGCGGTGGCAAACACGGATTCCCCAATGGTGGTACCGCTGGCCCCGATGGACTCTCCCTCGAATATGGTTCCGTCTGCAAGAAGTAGAATTGCTTTCAACTAACTGCTCCCTTATTATTTAAGCGAACTGATTGTTCGCAATGAACTCCGCTACCTTTGCCCTCATACCAGCATCGACTTTACCCGCCTCAACAAGCGTATCCAAGACCGCTGACAACTTCCCGAGTGAGTGCAGCTTGTAGCCTGCCTTTGCAAGAATCTTGTCCCCACCCTGCTCACGGTCTAGAATGATTAACACATCAGTGATGACCAGCCCGGCTTCGCGCAGGGGTGTAATGGCTTCGATTTTACTCGCGCCGTCTGTGATGATGTCGTCGATCACAAGGACTTTATCGCCTTCGCTATACGCGCCCTCTATCAGCTTCTTCGTCCCATAGTCTTTGGCTTCCTTGCGCGGATAAATCATCGGAATGTTTCCAGCCAGGCTCGCTGCGACGCCAAGCGGCAGGCCTGCGTAGGGAATGCCTGCCACGCGGTTGCATCCGATCTCTTTCGCCTTCGCTGCCAACGCCTCACCGATTTCCTTGAGCAGCGCCGGGTTAGATATAAGCCCCCGGAAGTCGCAGTAGACAGGAGACATTATCCCGCTCTTAAGCTTAAACTCACCGAACTTGATGCATCCGGCGTCGTAGATTTTATTGTATAGAGTGTTCATTTGATACTCCATCTCCGAAAACGTATCACGTATTCCTTCTCCCCCAGGAGAGGGGGCAGGTTATCTATCTACCTCAGCATGTCGGCTCCGTGCACTACTTTGCCGCCTACTATCGTAGCTACAGCTTTTCCCGTCAGCTCGGTTCCTTCCAACGGGGTGTTCCTGCCTTTGGACTTGAACTCGGCGCTGCGGACTGTTATTTTTGCATCTATATCAATGATGGTCACGTCTGCTGGAGCGCCTTCAGACAGGGTACCTGCTTTTATACCGAGCAGTTGTGCCGGCGCGGCCGTTAACTTTGCGATGACGTCAACCAATGGTAATACGCCTGTTTTGACAAGGTTTGTTATCACCAATGGGAGCGCAGTTTCTAATCCGACCATTCCGAATGCGGCATTCTGGAATTCAACTTCTTTCTCCTGCAGTGCGTGCGGAGCGTGGTCGGTGGCGATTATGTCTATTGTCCCGTCCGCGAGAGCAGCCTTGATTGCATCCACATCGGCTTGGGTGCGAAGGGGCGGGTTTACTTTTGCATTTTGATCGTAGTTCGTGAGGGCTTGGTCGGTGAGAGAGAAATAGTGGGGGCAGGTTTCGGCGGTTAATTTAATTCCGCGTGATTTACCCCACCTGATCGCCTCGACTCCACCGGCGGTAGTCACGTGCTGGATGTGCAACCTGCATCCCGAGAGTTCGGCCAGCAGGATGTTGCGCCAGATCATAATCTCTTCTGCCTGGCGCGGCCACGGCCTGAGGCCAAGCATCGTGCATGTCAGCCCTTCGTTCATTGAAGCGCCTTCGGTCATTGATTTGTCTTCACAGTGCGTGACGACCGGCACATCGAACATCTTTGCGTATTCCATAACGCGCCGCATCAGGTCCGCGCTTTGCACAGGGAATGCGTCATCGGAGATCGCAACGGCACCGGCTTTGACCATCTCGCCGATCTCAGCCATCTCCTTGCCCTCGTTATCTTTTGTAGCCGCGCCCGATGTCAGCACATTAACAGCCGAGTTTCGGCCCTGGTTCATTACATACTCAACGACAGCGCGATTGTCAATTACCGGTTTGGTATTGGGCATACCTAGAATGGTCGTGAACCCACCCGCAGCGGCGGCAAGAGCGCCAGTCTCGATAGTTTCTTTATACTCGAATCCCGGTTCACGCAGGTGGACGTGGACATCGATCAAGCCCGGTGTCACAACAAGGCCGGAAATGTCATAAGCGACACCGTCGGACGAATTCAGCGTGCTCGCATCAATGCTGCCAATCTTGGAAATAAGCCCGTCCTCGATCAATAAATCAGCAGCAGTATCCATCCCCTGCGAGGGGTCTATGATCCGCCCGTTCTTAAGCAGCAGCCACATTTCCGCCACCTCCCAGGAGAAGATAAAGAAGCGCCATCCTGACCGCGACCCCATTGGTTACCTGATCGGTTATCACAGCAAACTCACCGTCCGCCACATCCGGAGTAATCTCGATGCCACGGTTCATAGGGCCGGGGTGCATCACCAACACGTCCGATTTCGCGCCGCGTAGCCTGTTCTTGTTGATGCCGAAAAGGTTCGCATATTCGCTCACGCTGGGGAAGAACCCCTTGTTCATTCGCTCGAGTTGGATGCGGAGTACATTCACCACGTCAACACCGTCGATAGCTTCGTCGATGTCCGTATAAACTTTGACCGACAGCTTGTCGATTTCCGAGGGGAGCAGTGTGCTGGGGCCGCAGAACCTGACTTCCGCGCCCATCTTGCTCAGACCCCACAAATTAGACCGCGCGACCCTGCTGTGCATAATGTCACCCACCAGCAAGACCTTTAGCCCGTCGAAGCCGCCTTTGTTCTCCAGAATTGTCAGCATATCCAGCAGACCCTGTGTCGGATGCTCATGCATTCCGTCGCCTGCGTTGATGACATGCGATTTTACCGTATTAGCCGCAAAGTGAGCCGCCCCACCCGCTCCGTGCCTGATCACGAACAGATCAACACCCATCGCTTCCAGTGTGAGAAGAGTATCTTTATAGCTCTCGCCTTTGTTGATACTCGACCCGGCTACGGAGATGCTTGTAGTGTCTGCGCTCATTATCTTGGCCGCGAGTTCGAAACTGGTGCGCGTGCGGGTGCTGTTCTCGTAAAACAGCGTGCAAACCGACTTGCCCCGAAGAATCGGCACTTTCTTCACCGGCCTTGCCAATATATCCTTGCTGGATTTCGCCGTCTCCAGGATCAGCCCGATCTCCTCGGGTGTCATATCCTGAAGCCCCAATATGTCCTTGCGCTGAAGCTGCATAATTGTCCTCAGAGGCCGTAGCCTATTTTGCAATCATAACCGCGTCTTCGCCCTTGGTCTCAGTCCAGTGAACGTCGACCTTTTCTTTGAGCGCGGTGGGAAGGTTCTTTCCGACATAATCAGCTCGGATGGGTAACTCTTTGTGACCACGGTCGATAAGCACCGCCAGTTGAATCACTGCAGGCCTGCCAAGGTCCATAATAGCATCCAGGGCGGCGCGAGTGGTTCGGCCGGTAAAAAGCACTTCATCGACAAGCACCACGGCTTTTGCGGTCACATCAAATGGGATCTGGCTGGCGCTGACGGTGCGTGCCGGGCGAGTGGCGTAGTCATCACGATACATTGCCACGTTCAAACTGCCCACTGGCACTTCGACACCTTCGATTGTGGAAATCAAAGCGGCAAGGCGCTGCGCCATGGGCACACCGCGACTTTGAACACCTATAATGACCAGGTTTTCAGCACCTTTATTGCGTTCGATGATCTCGTGCGCAATGCGAGTGAGGGCACGTCTTATTTCATTTTCATCCATAACCCTGGTAACGCTTGTCACGCGGCCACCTCCGGCACCAAAAAAGCCTCCTCGCCCGTGAGTTGGCAAGAAGGCTTAGAATCCACTTACAATAATCCCTGAGATCTTCTACCTTCCTAGCCTCACGGGGCTAGAGTTAAAGGCATATCCGATTTCCGTAATTATATGCTCTACCAGGCCCATTGTCAACTAGCCGAGCATATATTTTTCTTTGTACATAGAAACGGTCGGAAGGCCTGGCCTACCTTCCGACCCGAGGGAACCAGCAAAGCCCGCTCCCTCGCTTGAGATTATACCTCCCGGCTGAACCGATTCGCAAGATATATTTGACACAAGAGTCCTTAAGTATTCCTTAAATGTGCGCTTTAGGCCGCCTGGCGCTTCTCATAATACTCCAAACACTCCTCCTCGCGGCCTCTGATTACTCGTTTACCACTCAGCGGACCACCCCTGGATGTAACCACAGTGACCTGCCCACTTCCCTCAGGACCGTCGAAATATACCACCACCCATTCGCGTGTCTTACCCTGGTCATGAGCACGGGCGGTGTTGGAGTAAAGCGCTGTGTAGAAATGGTTGCCACGTCGGGTGTTAAGCACAGGCAGCCATGCTTCACCTGATGGGTTAAATCTCTTGGGAGCTACCTTTCTGATGGTACCAGCCTCGGCCTTTTCGCGATACTCACGATCAACGTCGAGTATCTCGTCCACCGCCGGTTCCAGTACGTGGGATATCTCACGGCGTGTGCGTGGTCCCAATCGACCGGCAAGACTTTCAACAATACCCCTGATTCTCTTTGGGCCAAGCCCCGGAACCCTGGACAGCTCGCCCTCCCGCGCTGCCATCTCTAGTTCTTCCAGCGTTTCTACACCCAGTGTCTCGTATATCAGTTCCGCAGTATCGGTCCCCACACCAGGCAGTGTCGATATCAGAGCGATAGGATCAGTCCTGCCACGCACACGGTCCAGCACCGACATCCGGCCTGTGTATAGATACTCTTGAATATATCGTGCTAACGACACACCTATTCCCGGAAGTTTACGCAGGCCCTTTTGCCCCTCGGTCTCCAATATCTCAGCCACGCTTCGCTCCATACTCCTGAGGGTGTCAGCGGCGTTACGATATGCCTGCACGCGATAAGGGTTTACCCCGCGGCTTTCAAGGATACCGGCTATGAACTCGAACCTCTTGGCTATCTCATCGTTGTCCATTACAACCGTCACCACATATCACTTCTCTGCAGGGCAGTATCCCTTCGTTACACAGGAAGGGATACTGCCCTCGGTCTGCCTCATAATAGTTTGATATGCGAAATGAGGCTACTGGAGTGTAAGAATCCTCGCATTTTGGTCCCAATACGCCGTCATACCAGTGGCTGCGGTCAATACATCAACAGGAACATATAAGTTTCCGCCAATAGTCCTTGTTGGTGCGCTGAGCCTCTGCGCCACGCCATTTACATACATCACAGTGCTGTTCGATGGCACGGATATACGGTTTATACCGTTATCCATCACTACTGAGCGCGTTGTATAATCGTAGCTGAACGGCTGGTTGATTCCCTCCATCGATTGCCTGAATGGAACCATCAGCACGCCATTGTTAGTATAAAACGGCTGCTGGTTGCTCGGGAATGTCAGTTGTGTCGAATAGCCTGGGCCAGCACCGCCACCAGAGCCGGTGTATCCAGGACAACCAATGCAGCGGTCATAGTTGCCGGGACCAGCGCCGCCTGAAGGTAATCTGACAGGGTTGTTCAGCATAATACCGAACTGTGTTCCTGGTGAGACTACCACGTCTCTACCTGCAGCCTGACCAGTGGCATAACGGCCATAGAGCCAACCTGCCGCAGCGCCAAGCAAGGCGCCATAAACATTACTACCTGCAATAGAACCAATGATCAAACCCAGGCCGGCACCATAGGCAATGAATCTGTTTGTTTGGTTGCGCCTACCGGGTTGACCGGTCAGCAGACCCGTGTTTGGATCAATCCGCACAGAACTCGGATCAAGAGCACTCAGACTGCCACTAATTGGCACACTTACACCGGTGGGCAGTATAGCCTGCACAAATGATACTCCTATTTGCCCCGGGGTACTGCCCGAAGCACGTGAGACACTGGTCACCCTACCAATGAAACGGGTCCCCGACGGGAACCCACCACACTCCACGTTATTACAACGTGAGCTGAACGTGTCTCCAACATTGGCTGTCGCCGAGCTAAGGCTCTGGTCTATAGTGACCGGAACTACCGTGTAGCTTGGGATGGTCGTCGTAGTCTGCCCGAATGCAGACGCTGACAATACCACCATCATCACAGCGATGGCGAATAGAGTATTGACTCGCATGTTATTCACCATACCTCCTGCGAGATTTGATGGCAGTTAATCGAACGGCAAAATATGGCCGCGCGACTAAGTCATGCCACATTAGCAGATTACCCGAGTCAGACATACTCTACGCAATCTCACAGCAGCCAATGGTGACCTGCAGAGGGTTGGGTTTCTGCGCCGCAGGGCAACTATACATATCAACATTTGGAGGATTGATATGGAGCTTGCGGAACAGAAATGCATAACCTTTTCGAAAGACACCCCTCCGCTAAATAGAGATCAAGCTCAGGAACTGGCTAAACAGATTCCTAATTGGGATATCAGCGAAGACCACATCGAGCGGACTTTTAAGTTCCCTAACTTTGTAGAGGCGATGAAGTTTGCTAATAGAATCACCAATATAGCCGAGGATCAAAACCACCACCCCGACTTGCACATATCCTGGGGAAAGGTGCGTATTGAATTGACCACGCATGCTATCAAAGGCTTGTCCCCCAATGACTTTATAGTGGCAGCAAAGATCGATCGTCTTGCGGAGCAGCTTGGCGTGGCTCAATCGATATAGACAAGTTTTTGCATGCGAGAGAGCTTTTAATCGCGAAAGGGCGAAAGCACGAAATGGGATAAAGAGATAACGCAGGTTGAATGGATAAAGAGATAACGCACGTTGTTTCGGGAAACCCTTTTCCCGAAACCGCCGAACACACAATGTGATGTGTTCCCTGAATCGCTGAAGGGATGAGTGAAATGAAACGCTGAAGGGACTAACGCCGGACGCTTGTACTTTCTTATTCAGCATCTTCATATCCCTTCAGTGTCTCAGCAATTCAATCTCTCAACAAGGAGAAGTCATGGCATTGGACCTTACAGGAAAAACCGCCTTTATCACTGGTGGAGCCCGCAGGATTGGGCGGGCTACAGCGCTTGCACTTGCTAACGCAGGCGTGAATGTAGTCATACACTACAAGCGTTCACGAGAAGAGGCGGAGCAGTTGGCGAGTGAAATTCAGAGCATTGGGCCCCGGGCATGGGTTATACAAAGTGACCTTGGGATGAATGAGGAGGTCGAAACACTGATCGACCGCGCATCCGGCATCTCAGGACCGCTGGATATCCTTATAAACAATGCTTCGATGTTTCCAAGAAGCAGCTTCGATTCTGTTACGCTGGAGGAGGTAATACACAGCGTGGAGGTTGACGCATGGGCGCCATTTGCTCTTGGGAGACGGTTTGCGGAGAAAACCCAAACAGGACACATCGTGAACTTCCTTGACACACGCATTGTGATCAACTATGACTGGTCCCATGTCGCATATATGGCTGGTAAACATTTGCTGGGGTTGTTCACACGGATGATGGCTGTGCATCTTGCGCCGGGGATTCAGGTGAATGCCGTTGCTCCGGGTTTAATCCTCCCGCCTGAAGGAAAGGGGCTCGATTATCTGGAATCCTTAAAAGGCGAGCTGCCATTGAAACGCATCGGGAGCCCGGAATATGTGGCAGATGCGGTGCTGTTTTTGGTGCGCAGCGAGTTTATTACCGGCCAGGTTATATTTGTGGATGGAGGCCGGCATCTGGATGAGGTAGGACGTGGATAAGATCCACATTCGTGATCTGACCCTGCAGTGCATAATCGGTCTATACGAGCGCGAACGGCACGAGAAACAGCCTGTTGTTATCAATATCACGCTCCATGCTGACCTGCGCGAAGCAGGTCGCAGCGATGATGTCACAAAAACCGTCGATTATAAAGCAGTAAAGCAGCGGGTGCTGCAGTTGGCGGAAGAATCTCAGTTCATGCTTGTTGAAGCATTGGCTGAGGCTATTGCAGATGCGTGCCTGGAGTTCGACCGGGTGGAGCAGGTTGATGTGACCGTTGAGAAGCCATCTGCCCTGCGATTCGCGCGGACTGTGGGGGTTGAGATCAGCCGAAGTAAGTCCGGCTGATAGAATTGCTGGCTTGATCACTCAACGCCGGGAATGTCGCTCAGGGGCAATTTAATATTGATGCGCTTGCCCTTGCGATACAGAGTCAGCGAGAGTTGGTCACCTACCCTGGCTTTGCGCAGGATGTCCTGCATATCAGCCACACTGGTTACCTTTGCACCATTCGCCTGGAGAACTACATCAGCGGGCTTGATGCCTGCTTGGTCAGCCGGGCTGTTCCTTTGGATTTCAACAACCAGCGCTCCATCGGTGTTCTCCAGCCCCAGGCGTTGTGCCCATTCCTGAGAGATATCCCAGAACCTCATCCCACTCCAGCCGTGCTTTACCCGACCGTATTTGATGATCTCCTCAATAACTGGTTTGATGGAGGATGCGCCTATGGAGAAGCCGAGACCCTCCGCGCCATTTAGGATTGCAGTATTGATGCCGATGACATTGCCGTCGATATCACACAGCGGGCCGCCTGAGTTACCGGGGTTGATAGCGGCATCAGTTTGAATCAAACCATCGAGGCGCGCACCGGCATCGGTTGCCAGCGATCTTTCCACAGCGCTTACCACGCCCAGGGTAACGGTGTTTCTAAATCCAAACGGGTTACCGATTGCCACTGCCCACTCGCCGATGGTGAGGCCATCGGACGAGGCCAGCTTCACAGACGGCAGGTTCTTGCCGTCGATCTTGAGCACAGCGATGTCATACTGCGGGTCCGCGCCGACTATCTTGGCATCGTAGGTCTGCTTGTTTGGAAGACTGACTTTGATGTCACCTTTACCGGCGGAGATTACATCGTGGACAACGTGTTCATTGGTCACAATGTAGCCTTTGTCTCCGTCGATAATCACACCGGAGCCCTGGCCTTTGCTCGGGACCAACTGGCTGAATGGGTCGTTGCCAAAAAGCCCGCCGAACGCGCCGCCAAAACCGAACATTGACTGCCGCCGCATCACGAGGGTGTCTATGTTCACGACAGCGGGGCCAACCTTGCGAATAGCCTCAATTACAGCATTGCTTGACTTGCCAACACTCAGGCTCGCGTTGGAGCCAGTGTCGGAAGCGATCAGCCGAACGTGACCGCCACCTGCGGTGTTGGCCACGTTCGATATCGTATTGCCGGGCGCGCCTTGCCTGGTGAGGTCATTGCCCACCATAGCACCCAGCATTCCAGCCACAAAACAAAGTGCTACAAGACCTACGTGTTTCATTTTGGATTGCTGTATTGTTCGATCTTTCTCAAAGTCGCAAGAGAACTGCGGCGTCTATCCAGCGCCTGGCCGATCTTAATCGACAGAACTTCAAAGACATCAACTCCGGGAATGTTCTTCTCAACATAGTCGAACGCGCCACGCTTCATGCACTCCACTGCATTAGCCACGTTGCCATACGCAGTGAGGACCACTACCTCTGTGAACACATCGGCTGAAAGCGCGGACTGCAGCACCTCAAGACCGCTGGTAGGTGTTTCCATGGACATATCCGTCACGACGATATCGTATGGTGGGTGATGGCCCTTGATGGCCTCGACTCCCGATTCCTGGCTGTCGGCTGTATCTACTGAATAGCCGTCACGTTCCAACCGGCGCCTTACAACCTGGCGAACGGCCTCTTCATCATCAATTACGAGAACTCTACACACTGAGTTTCCTCCAGTAAACCGATTACTTACCTGTCAGCTCCCTTATCGGTTCATCATAGGGGAGCAGAATAGTGAACTTGGCGCCTTTTCCAGGCTTTCCGCTCTCGAAAATCACGCCGTTATGAGCCTCAACAATTCCTTTTACGATAGAAAGGCCCAATCCCATTCCCTTGGCACGCGATGTATAGAATGGGTCGAATATTTTTGGCTTCAGTTCGCTGTCGACACCTGGGCCCTTATCTTCAAATTTAACCTGTATATACTTGCCGGACTGTTGGCCTGGGCGCAGCCATTTTCTACTGCTGGGCTCAGCGATGCAAGTACAGACTTTAATCTCACCACCATCGGGCATAAAGTTGACTGAGTTCTCCATCAGCTCGCAGAAGCAGCGCATTAGCTTCTTTGAATCAGCCTGGATGCTCGGAAGGTTCTTACCAAGCCTGAACTTCACATGCGTTTGCGACCTCTTCGGGAACCCTTCATCAACGGATTGCTTCACAAGCTCGTTTATATCAACGTCTTCTGTGTCGAGCTGCGTGGCTTTTACAAACTCTCTGAACTCGTTGAGAATCTCCTCAAGAAGGAAAATGCCCTTCTTTATGCTCTCTGAGAGTTGCATCGCCTCGGCAATGTTGAGATTGGACGATCCAAGTAGATACTCCATCTCGTTCACATCGCCTTTAATAGCGAACACACGATTGCCGATCATATGCGCCGATCTTGCGGACATCTCGCCCCACGCAGCCATACGCTCGGTGCGCACAAGCTGATCCAGCAGCCTCGCGTTGTCCAGAGCTATGCCCAACTGCACGGCGATAGTCGCCAACACCCGCTCATCTTCTTCGGTAAAATCATTAGGAAACCACTTATACGGGCTCTTGCGGCGCTGAACACGCAGCACGCCCATAATACCGCTGGGGCTATTTATGGGCACAGCCATAAACGCACCGATCTCTTTAGCGGGCATCTCCTCAAATCGCCCCCTCCACCGGGGATCGTTCAAAGGATTTTGGAGCCGCACCGGCAACTGCTGCTCACCCGTCCAACCGGTAAGGCCTTCACCAACCTCATAAGATGCCTCTCCAACCCGCTTGCCTAATACTCCACGGGATGCCCTGAGGACCAGTTTGCCCGATGCACGATCCAACAGAAACAGCGAGCAGTCTTCAAACTTCAACGCCTCGGCTGCGACCTCTACCACCTTCTGTAGGATCATGTTCATTTCCGGCAGTGCGTTGAGTTCTTTGCCGATCTGCACAATGGCGGCTTCACGAGCACGGAGCTCAGAAACAGTCAGCGCGATGGTCCCAAGATGCGCCAACCCGACAACTGTGCACTCGTGCCCCTCGCCAAATGCATTTAGCTGCGTGCTCTCAATGTTGATAACGCCTAGTGTCCGCTTATGGCCATCCACCAATGGCACGGCAAGCTCACTGCGCACATCTTCAAAGTACATCCTGTAGTATGGGTCTTCCAATACATTTGGAGACATGTAGGGCATTGCAGTAGCCGCCACGTGACTGGTAATTCCACGGCCGGTCTCTTCCGAGACCTTCAGGCGGTCAATCCTGGTTTCCTCAGTCCAACCTGAGCCAGCCGTATACCTGACATCAAGTTCGCCGCGGTCGTGATCGGCTATGGCGAGGAACCCTCTGTCCGCATTACATGCGATTACAGCTTCCTCAATAATATACTTGAGTATCTCATCTAGAGATTCGCTGGTCGCCACAAGTTCGCTTATCCTGGCGAAAAGCGTAGGGTCGGCATTAGGGCCGCAAAGTGCATCTTCTGGTCTCATAATACTAAACCAACATTTGCATTAGTGGGGCTTATCACCCAGGAAAGTATACCAGAACTGGCAAGGCTTAGACAATGGCAAGCAAAGAAAACGCTTGACAGCCAAACATTTCCATGTTAACAATAATCATATCTCACAATTGTGACATTTGAAGGAGGATATGCAATTGAACAGAAAATGTATTCTCACTTTACTCATCGGCTTGTTATCATTGAATCTCTGGGTGCCCAGAGCAGGAGCAGAATTACGTTATGAGGTAATTAGTTGTGGCACATTCGGTCGGAATGCAAGTTATCCTTCTGGCTTGAATAATCTGGGGGAAGTAGCTTGTTATTCATATGGCACTCCACATTTATTCTTCTGGGACGGCTCTCTCCACAACATTGACATTCCTAATCGGCTGTTTGCAATAGCTTATGATCTAAATGATCTTAGCGAAATAGTAGGTTGCTACTATTATGCAAATCGACAGAATCATGGTTTTATCTGGCGCGACGGAAGCCTTACTGATCTGGGAGTGCCGCCAGCAGGAAAAGACTGTTATGCTACAGCCATAAATAACCAAAGTGAGGTTACAGGCTATGCCGATAACCATGCTTTCAGATGGAAAGATGGTGTTTTGTCGATGTTGGAGGGTCTTGACTCGAATCATGATAGCAGAGGCAGAGATATTAATGACAAAGGCCAAATCCTGGGTGTAATTAGGGGTACGTTCCCGTTCAGTTATCGCACTTTCATCTGGAAAAACGGAACAGCAAGATACCTGGAGCCTCTCCCTGGTTGTTACTTATGTATCGGTAATCGGATCAACAATATGGGTGATGTCATCGGCATTGCCTTTAATTCTAGAGATGATGGACCTAGTGGAGAAAGAATTGTTTTATGGAAAGACGGAGTTCCTACAGATTTGGGCATTAGCTGCGGCAATACAATGGATTACAATTATGACATAAACGATTTGGGTGAAATTGTCGGACGTATCAGGTTTAATTACCGTTCCCTAATCTCCATACCAATGCTCTACAGAAATGAGACATGGATGAATCTAAATGATATGATCTTGCCCGGATCCGGTTGGACGGTAATAGCACCTATCCGCATCAATAATCACAGCCAGATCGCCGCTACTGGCGTAGACCAACAGCGGAATTATCATGCTCTGCTGTTGAATCCTATCTATATCACTAAAATCGACATCAGGCCAAATGAAGAGCCAAACGTGATCAACTTGAAGAGTAAAGGGAAAGTGGCAGTAGCTGTCTTTGCTTCAGAAGATTTCAGAATTAAAGATTTAGACTATTCAACAGTAATGCTTGCTGGAGCATCATCGATTGCTCACGAGCTTGATGACGTAGATGGAGACGGTACTCAGGAAATGGTTTTCCGTTTCAAAACTACTGACCTGCAACTGCTGCCTGAAACTACCTCACTAACCCTTACCGGAACTACATTTAATGGAACCAAAGTACAGGGCAGTGACTCTGTACGAATTGTGGGAGCTAAGTAACTTCTATAAGGGGCTGCGAGAATTGCACTTCTGATCGATTCTCGCAGCCTTGGAATCTGTCTTATATTCAGCTACAAAATCGCATAAACCACTGTCACATTGCCGGTAATCTCCACCTCACCCGGTAAAATGGGTGTAGGGGCTGCTTCGGATCTTGCGGCGGCATACATTGGGCGTGGGGTGATGCCTACTGACTCCGAAACTTGTGTTACTCTGCCCAGCTTCACACCCAGCGCATCTGCCATTGCCTGAGCCTTTGCCCTTGCATCTGCAATAGCATTAACCAGCGCCTGTCTTCGCAAGGGAGATGGGTCTTCCACAGTAAATTCTATCGATTGCACGTTGTTGGCACCGGCTCCCACTGCCGCATCTATCAATTGCCCGGTTTTGGTGAGATCCTTGGTCTTTACGCGCACTTGATTTGTGACCTGGTAGCCGACGGTAACGGGTGGATTTTGCTTGTAGTCCATTACCGGTGAGACGGAGTAGTTCACAGTCTGGATATTATTTCGTGGAATCCCAAACCTCACTATGGCATTGATCACCGCTGTGGTCTTGGTTGCATTTTCCCGCGCGGCGGCAGCAGCGTCACGGTCCTGGTTCATTACGCCGAATGTGACAAAAGCTGTGTCCGGGGTGCCTGTGACGGTGGATGTGCCTGTGGCTATAACGCCAGTTTGAGGCTGCTGAGCCTGCGCAGCAAGAGGCAGCACACACAATAAAATGGCGATCGCAGCATATATGCTGAGTGTCCGAAGACTGTACATAACAACACCTCCAGGTATAGAGCTAGAGCGGCTTCCCGCTCAATTTAAATAAGCAAGCAGGATGCTTATACCCGGAGGTGCAGGATAATTATCAGGTTCAGTTTGTCATCTGCGCGTTGGAGTTCTCGAACTTCACCACAAACCCATACTTCTTCGGCGACCATATAGTAGTAGCAGCCAAGTGTTCGACTCCATCTGAAGCGCGCCGCACATAGCACTGCACAACGGCTCTGTAACGGAACTTTCTCAATATGAGCATCGCAGCCATCTTGGCGGCGTAGTCGATCTCATCTGCGCTGCAGTTGCCATCGAGGACGATTTTGAATCGATCTAGAGAGACGAAGTTGGCCTCTATGACTGCAGATCCATACGATTTGTTCACCGCAAACTCTTGGGCAAACAATCTATGCTGTTGATCGTCGTAATAGCCTTTGTTGGCATAGCTCGGACGGACACCATAAGGATCAGCGGGTTTCGCTGAATGCTTGAATATAAACATCAGCAATATCGCCAATACCAGAACGCCCGCCAGGCTGAACACCCACAACCGGTTATTCTCAGCCAGCCGTTGTATCGGCGTAAGCTGCCCCAGTTCTGAATCCGCGTCCGGTACCTCCACCGCCCATCCTTCGATTCTCTTGTGCCTTTTCAGTCCTACCATAACGGGAGAAGTCCCTCCTCGGAAAATGCGAAACGTTTTTATCCAAGATTCTTTGACAGATATCCAGACAGATTATACCAGAGGTTTATACGCTTTACAAAGCGGCTTGGTTCCTACATTATTATATTCGGTGCAAGCCCCAGGCATTCCTTAGCCTAAATGTGTCCGCTTATGGAAATAAGGAAGAGTAAATGCGCGAAACGCCTGCGGAGTGATGCATCTCTCATAAGGGTAGAAGGGGAACTGCATTGTAATGTCGAACACAGGAACCAATGAACATGGAACTGAGATGCCTGCTAATGCTTGCGATATTGTGTGTTCCAGCCGCCTGTGCATATGCCGAGCTTTCAACATCCCCTGATGGGGCGTTCCAAGCCATAGCACAGGGGCCTGACACTATCGCCTTATATTGGAGACACAATGGTCATGAGGCACAGGTTTTTCAAGATGGAAAACTCCTGGGCATGTTCCCACCCGACCAAACAAAGCCGTTCGCCTCGACTACAATCACCGGCTTAGCTTCAAATACCAGGTACACGTTCTCATTGGGTGATAGTGGACCAATGGTGCAAGAGAAAACTTGGTGCCGGACTCCGAATGAAGATCATTTCGATTTATTGGTGATTGGAGCCACCGCCTCAGGCACGGCTGCTGCTGTGACTGCCGCACGATTGGGGCTGCGCGTCGCACTGGTGGAGGAAACGAACCGCGTGGGCGGGATGGCTTCTAACGGCCTCGGCAGCACGGACATTCGCAATGCATCCAGAGCTAACGGCTTCTTCGAGGACTTTCGCCGCAGGATAATAAGTTTCTATGGAACCGGAAATGGACTTAGATATGAACCGCGAGTGGCTAACGCGGTGTTTAAATCGATGCTTTACGAACACGAAAACATTCACATTTTCCTTAAGACTCGCGCTGAAAAGCCCATAATGTCCGGCAGGAAAGTAGCCGGTGCGGTTCTTCGTGATCTTACATCAAACTGCGAAGGGCGTTTATACGCTGCTGTTATTATCGATGCTACTGATACGGTGGATTTCTCTGTGTCCGCCGGAGCGCGTTATCATGTCGGCCGCGAACCGCGCACATCTGACGAGCCGCATGCAGGGTCAATTTTCTTCAACAATGAGCGGCAGGAAATTCTCCCAGGCAGCACGGGTGAGGGTGATACAAGGCAGATGTCTTATGCATATCTCATGATCTGGAAGGATTATGGTGACGCCTCAGCGCCACAAGTTCAGAGGCCAAACTTATACAATCCTGAACACTATCAACCCTCACCGGATTGGCAAGAGACCTGGAATGCTACATCAGGGCGACTCCCCAATGGTAAGTTTGAGATAAACCAGCACCCGTTCGGCATTGATTGGCCGGGGATTAATTACGATTATCCGACAGCAAGCGAAAAGCGGCGCAGTGAAATTGCTTCAATGTATCGAGACAGGGCACTGGGATATCTTTATTTTATGCAGAACGAACGGGGCCACACCAACCTTGGCCTTGCGGACGACGAGTTTCTGGATAACGATAATTTTCCGGTATCGCTTTATGTACGTGAGGCGCGCAGGGTGCTGGGGCACTATTGGTTTAGAGAAAACGATGTCACTAATGCACGCGAATTACACCGCGTCGACTCGGTAGGCATCGGTGACTACCCGATGGACAGCCACGCAACAGAGGAACTCACCGATCCCTCAGCAGAGCATAAGGGCGAGGGAGAGATGTGGCTGGTCGGCTTTACTCCTTGGTATCAAATACCTTACGGGCTTTTAGTGCCGGTTGGGGCGGATGGTCTGCTGGTTTCAACAGCGGTGTCAGCTTCGCATGTCGGATATGGAACGCTTCGTATGGAGCCTGTGCGTATGTCGCTGGGGCAGACAGCGGCTGTAGCGGCTTACTGGAGCATTTTGTATAGCCGTCCATTGAATGAGATCAACCCTGCTTGGATTCAGGACAAGCTGCTGTCGCAATATGCATATATAAACTGGAACTCGGATGTAGACCGCGATACCAGGCACTTTGCAGCGATTAATTTCATGACAGCAAGAGGCGTGATGGACGAAGAGCAGTTCAGACCAGAAGATCCGCTCACTCAAGATGAAGCGACACTGGCTATGAACCAGTTGATGCGCTTGGAAGGCAGGTCAGTCAACACATCCGACCCACCCACCTCACCGAATTATCTGATCACGCGAGGTGAGTTCGCTATGCGGCTGGTGGAGGTGAAGCAAAGGGAGTGGGATGGATTGGTGATACCTGAGAAACCGACCTATGCCGATGTGCCCAAAGAGTCGCCATATTATGCCGCAGTAGAAACCCTTGCCGCTCATAGGATCAGTGCAGAACTCTTTGAGAACACCCAGCCGGGCACGTTCAGACCTGATGATCCGATCTCACGCGCGGATGCCGCCGAGGCTATATACCTAGCTCACCGGCCGCATGCTATGAATAATTGGCTGCGATAGCTATTTGATCGCTGTGGCTTTGAAAAATGTGTAGCAGAAAGTCCCGTCGGGTTCGGTTGTTCGGTAGAGATCACGGATGCCCTGGTCCCACGTGTCCTGGTCTATCATCCCGGATGCAAGGGCTTCTTCTCTCACACCTTCCACCATCGCAGTGAAGGTCTTGCGGGTGAATCCATCCACCAGGTGCGGCTTGCCGGCATCCACATATACCATTCTCGGCGATACTGATACTCCCTTGAATCGAGCGTCGCATAGAAGTGGATATAATCGGCGGCCGATGAGCGAGTCTCCCCCACCAGAAGCCTGCGCTCTCACCAGGCAAGCTATCGCCGCTCGGGCAGCATCGCTATCAGGAGAGAAATAGCATGAGCCATGATCTCCCTCGATCACAGTTATGGTACCACCGGGTTTCAACACACGTTTCAGGCACTGCAGCGCTCTCAGCGGCTCACTAAGGTGCTCCAGCACGAAGCAAACGAACACGTGATCGAAGCTCTCAGACTCAAAGGAGAGGTTGAATATATCCTCGATCCTAAAAGTCACATTCGTTATGCCCGCAGCCGTGATTAAGCTGCGGGCACTGTTCACAGACTCGGAGGAGATATCAACTGAGGTAAATGAAGCCAGCGGGCTGTTCGATGCCAGAGTGATCGTTTGCGCCCCGACACCACACCCGGCTTCCAACACATTCGAGTCAGGCTCATAGTATGTATCACTATGAAGAATCTCCGTGAGGGTAGTAGCCTGGTCAACTAACCTGAACGCTTCGCGTTCGGAATACCCGTGCACGTAGTCCAGCGTCATGACTTTTACTTTCCTTTCCGAGGACTATGAGCGGAAACTCGCTCAACCTTGATCACATCACTGAGGCTATTAACCTTGACCATGATAAGGTTCAGAACATGAATATCAGACACATCCACGGTCATATCGACGTTGGCGGTCTTATCCGGGAAAGATTTCGTCCGCACACTGGTGATATTAGTCTTTGCCTCTGAGATTACAGCAGTGATATCATTGAGCAAGCCCACGCGGTCCAACGCGCGAATTGCTATATCCGTAGGGTATTTTTCACCGTCGCTCTGAGCCCAATTTATATCGACCAACCGTTCAGGTTCGTTCAGACGATAGGCGGTTACGTTCGGGCACGTCACCGAGTGCAGTGACACACCCTTGCCTCGTGATACATATCCAACTACCTCTTCACCCGGAAGCGGCGCGCAGCACTTGGCGCGGCTGATCATCAGGTTTTTTACACCATCCAGGGTTACGGTTAGTTTGGCGGTCTTTCCTGTAGACTTGGGCGCCTCGATAGTGAAAGACTCCAGCGGCTTCGGCGCTTCCGGCAGCTTGAGCTTGTTGACAACAGTCCCAACGGCGATACTGCCATAGCCTATAGCCCCAAGCAGTTCCTCTTCGTTCGGGATGTTCATTGTCTTGGCGATAACAGCCAAATCCGAGCCCTTCATTATTGCAGGTACATCCTGGCCCAGCCGCTCCAACTCGCGTTCAAGCATCTCTCTGCCCTTCTGGATGCTTTCTCCGAAGTGCAGACGCCTGTAGTATGATTTGATCCTATTACGGGCGTGCGAGGTCTTCACGAACGCGAGCCAGTCCATACTCGGCTGGCTGTTCGAGCGGGAGATGATCTCCACAATGTCGCCGTTGTTGAATTTATAAGTCAGCGGCACTATGCGGCCGTTTACTCTGGCCCCGACGCAATGGTTGCCTACATCACTGTGGATGCGGTATGCGAAGTCCACAGGCGTGGAACCGGCGGGAAGGTCGATAACATCGCCCCTGGGTGTGAATACAAAAACCTGATCAGTAAAGAGGTCGTTAATGACGCTGTGCAGGAACTCGCCGGCGTCCTTGCTGTCCATCTGCCAGTCGAAGAGCTGTTGACGCAGCCATGATAGCTTGCGCTCGAACTCATCGCCGGAACTCATGCGCTCTTTATATTGCCAGTGCGCAGCTACACCGAACTCGGAAACCCTGTGCATATCCCAGGTGCGTATCTGCACCTCAAGCGGCTCACCACGTGGGCCGATAACCTTGGTGTGCAGCGACTGATACATGTTCGATTTCGGCTTCGCGATGTAATCTGAGAACCGCTCGGGTATGGGCATCCAAAGGTCGTGCACCAACCCCAGTGCGTGGTAACAGTCTCCTACGCGGTCTACGATTACGCGGATCGCCGATAGATCATGGATCTCGCTGAAATCCAATTCCTCACGAAGCATTTTTTGGTAAATGCTCCACAGGTGTTTCGGTCTGGCTTGAATAGTAACATCTATGCCGTCTTTTGCCAAATGCTTTTGGATCATCTCAACGGCTTCGCTCAGCTCATCCTCACGGTCACCGCGGGTCCGCGCAACTTTATCGGCGACCACGGCGTATGCCTCGGGCTCAATATACTTGAACGCCAGGTCCTCTAGCTCCCACTTTACTTTCCAGATACCCAGGCGGTGCGCGAGTGGAGCGTAGATCTGCATCGTCTCTTGAGCAATCTTGCGCTGGCGATCTTCTGGTTGGCCGTTGAGGCTGCGCATATTGTGTAGACGATCGGCGAGTTTGATAACCATCACCCGAAAGTCACGCGCCATTGCAAGGAAAATTTTCCTGAGGTTTTCGGCGCTTCGCCTGAACTCAACACGACGCTTTTTAGGAACTTCTGAGCGCTCCTCACCGTCCTGTGGATCGAGTTCAAAATCGGTCATTGCCAGTTTGGTGACACCATCAACCAGTCTGGCTATCTCTTCACCAAATTTCGCTTTTATGTCATCTATTGTGTAGTCTTGGTCTTCAACAACATCATGGAGCAGCGCGGCGGCAATGCTGGCATCGTCCATTTCGAGGTCGACAAGAATCTCAGCAGTAGCGAGCGGATGTATGATGTAGGGTTCACCGGTGAGGCGTTTCTGATCTTTATGTGCCTCTGCGGCGAAATCATACGCCCGGCGGATTAACTCAACATCCGTCCCGGCATTATAACTTTTCACCCTCTCTATGATGGTGTCTATGCTGGCAATCTGTATTATCATCTGCTGGGTACCGGCCGTATATTAACGATTTCCCGGCCTTATAGCGGCACCGACGAGCTGTACCGTCTCCGAACCATTGAACTTATTTAGTCTAATATTGTAACACAAATCGACGCTACTGCCAAGCTGGAGTTGATCCGCGAGGTGGCCTAACTTGAACGCTATACAGTCGATCGGAGGCGCATTTTCGCCCTGAACCCGCATCTTCAGATGCGAGCCATCGCCCACCCTCTGCCGACTAAGCACGGTAAATCCACGTGACATGAACATAGGCTCCGGGTTGCCCTCACCAAAGGGTTCCATACAGGCAAGAGTATCTGCGAGCTTGCGGTTGATGTCTGTCGGCTGCAGTTCCGCCTCGACTTCTATTCTCGGCGCCAACTCCTCCTCGGGAATGACATCCATGGCATAAGCGTTTATCTTCTCCTCGAACGCGTCCAGGTTGGCGAGGGGAATGTGAAGACCCGCCGCAAGAGCATGCCCACCGAACCGGCCAAGCAGGTCCGCGCAATGACGGAGGCCTTCGAGCATGTTGAATGAACAGATACTGCGCGCCGACCCTCCACCCTGTCCCGACTCTTCGTCACGGCTGATGAGGATGGCGGGTCTTGTAAATGTCTCGCAAATCCTGCCCGCGACAATTCCGACAACACCGGAGTTCCAGCCATCGTGGTGGAGCACCAACACGCGTGTGCTTGATAGGTCCTTGGAGCTAACCTGTTCCATTGCTTGAGCGAGAATTCTCTCTTGCTCGGCTTTGCGCTCGGTGTTGTGGCGCTCCATATCCAGTGTGAGAGACTTCGCTTCTTCTTCGTCTTTTGTAAGAAACAGGTCCAGCGCGGCGCGGGCATCGTCCATACGGCCAACAGCATTGATTCTCGGCCCGAGCACAAATGCGAGATGATACGCGCTCAAAGTTTTTCCATCCACGCCGGTGCTCTTCAGCATTGTCCTAAGGCCGATCTTTTTGCTTAATGGGATAGCTTCCAAACCGTATTTAACTATGTCGCGGTTCTCGCCAAGTAGTGGGACGACATCCCCAACAGTGCCTAACGCGGCAAGATCAACGAAGCGTGATACAAACGCTTCCTCGCTTAAGCCTAACTTTTTTACTAAACCTTGCGCAAACTTGAACGCAACACCTACTCCAGCCAAACCAGTGAATGGATACGTCGAATCTGAGCGCTTAGGATTGATAACAGCAACCGCACCCGGGAGTTCATACCCAGGCTCGTGGTGATCGGTTATAATGACATCAATTCCAAGCTCACTTGCGCGGTTTACAGTTTCGTGTGCGTTAATGCCGCAGTCGCAGGTAACAACCAGCCCTACCCCATCCTGCGCGCACTCGTCAATTGCGTGAGGTTTGATATCATAACCGTCTCTGCGGCGGTGAGGGACTCTATACTGCACATTCGCCTTTAGAGCTCTCAGGGCGCGCACTAAAAGAGCTGTACTGGTGACACCATCTACATCATAATCGCCGTGGACACATATCCTCTCACCTGTTTTCAGCGCGGCAGCGAGCCGGTCTACGCCAGCATCGAGGTCAGGGAGCAGATAGGGGTCGTGCAGATGCGAGAGAGAGGGGTTCAAAAACCGTGCAGCTTCCGCAGCGGTGGTAATACCTCGGTTGACCAGCAGACGGCCGATGATTCCCGGCATACCGATTTCGTTAGCCAATCTCTCAGCCGCTTCGTCATCACACTCAACTACCGTCCAGACTATGTCTTCCAAAAACACACCAACATTTGATTGTAGATTTTAGATTGTAGATTGAAGATTGCCTATGGAGTGGCACGCGCTCTTTCCACATTTTCCTCTACCATTGTACAACTCGCTTGCCTCAATCATCAATCTTAAATCTGCAATCTAAATAAAAAAGGGGCTCGCCTTTACAGCGAGCCCCCGGTTCGTTGTTCTGATTTATCGACTAGTATCGTCTCTTCTTAGCCGTCTTGCGCTTGATTCTTGCAGCTCCATTGCCGTTTGAACCATTGGAGCCGGTGGAATCGACTTCAGTAGTATCAATTGCTTCGCTGCTCTCCGCGATCGGCTTTACGTCTATCGGACTTTCGATCGGCTTCTCAACCAGCACCTTGCCCTCGGATTCTTTCTTCTTGGGCGCAGCGCTCTTTGAAGCCAGATACTCCCACACGATTACAAGCGGAGTCGCGTTGAAGATCGATGAATACGTTCCGATGATGATACCCACAAGCAGGGCCACATAGAAGTGCCTCAGAAGCGGGCCACCGAACACAATCAGCATAGCCAACGTCAACACAACAGTGAACGAGGTGTTGATCGAGCGGCTCAACGTCTGCAGGATACTCCTGTTAGCAAGCTGCTCGAAGCTCTCGCCACGCTGTCGATGCCGCAGGTTCTCCCTGATTCTGTCGAATACAACGATGGTGTCGTGAACGCTGAAACCGATAATGGTCAGAACAGCAGTCACGAAGAGGCTGTCAACCTCCCATCCCAGCACCTTGCCCAGTATGGCGAACAGGCCGAGAATAAACGCCGCATCGTGTATCAGAGCGATAACCGCACACACGCCGTATTTAAGACCGGACGCAATACCGGAGATTGCGAATCTACCGGTCAGGTAGAGAATAATCGCACCGGATGCAATCAACACCGCAAGGAATGCGTTGGTAGTCAGCTCTTTACTGATCGTCGGTTCAACACTGCTTACTGAGTCGAACTTCCCATTGAGCATATTGAACTTCTGATCAAGATCGGCACGCATGGCTTCTTCTTTAGACTCGCTAAGTGGCAGAGTCTTGATAAACGCCACCTTGCCATCACTACCAAGCTGGATTTCGCTTTCCTTGGAGTACTTGCTCACCTCGCTGCGCACAGCATCAAGTTGCACACGCTGGTTGAACGTAGCCTGCACGCTGGTTCCAGACTTAAACTCGATGCCCGGCTTCAGGCCATACATGCTCAACACCACCAGGCCAGGAATAATCAATATACCACTGAGTATAAAGAAATACGCCTTCTTGCCGACGATGTTCCAGGTTACGTGATGCATCCAGCTTGTGCCCAAACCAAACAGTTTCGGGCTCTGCGCCCACTCAGCGTTCACTAACAGGTGCAGGATGGTCCTGGTAACCGTGATAGCAGTGAACATACTGATAGCCACACCAATGATTAGTGTGGTGGCGAAGCTGACAACCGAGGGGCTGCCATACCACATCAGGATGGCGCAGGTGATCGCCGTACACATATTGGAGTCGAAGATTGCCGTAAACGCCCTGTTGAATCCAGCATCGATAGCCGCCCGCAAAGTCTTACCACTTCGCAGCTCTTCTTTCAAACGCTCGAATATCAGGATGTTGGCGTCAACCGCCATACCAATAGATATAATCAAAGCCGCGATGCCCGCGAGCGACATTGTCGCTCCGATGAGTTTGAACGCAGCAATCACAAACAATGCATACAGACAAAGCGCGATGCTTGCAATAAGCCCCGGGAGTCTGTAATAAAGGAGCATGAAAAGCACCACCAGCGCAAGGCCGATGATACCGGCAAACACGACCTGATGAACGGTCTCGTCGCCAAGGGTAGGCTCTACCTGGTCTTTGCTGATAACCTTCAGCGGAATCGGTAGAGCACCAGCATTGAGGAACTCAGCGGTCTTCTTAGCCTCAGGAAGACTGGAAAAACCAGAGATTTCAGCACTGCCGCTGGGGATAGCCTCATTGATTTTAGGCGCAGTCAGCAGTTTGCCGTCGAAGAACACGGCCAGGTAGTCATCAATGTGCGAGCGGGTGAAGTTTTTAAATATCTCTCGCCCACTGTCATTAAACTCGATGTTGATGACTATTTGGCTCTGCTGGTTTAGATTTGCCTTCGCGTTCGGGAGAAGGTCTTTACCCGTGAGAAGCGGCTTGTTGCGGTCTCTATCCACAACCTTGCTCATAACCTCTTCGGGCTGCTTTACACTGTCAATAATCTCGCCATTGGGTCCGGTAAAGATGTAGGAATCTTCCTTGCTCGCAGGAGCATCCATCTTCCACTTACCCATGGAATTGTTGACATTCTGGACGTCCTTGAGGTAGAAAAACTCCAAAGACGCGGTTTTCTTAATTTCGTTGAGAGCCTTGGTCGGGTTTTTCACGCCCGGCAACTCGACAACAAGTCTATCCTCGCCGGCTACAGTTACCTTCGGCTCAGCGACCGCAGCCATTCTCTTTGCGATGGTCTTGCGGATGGATTCCATCTTGTCGACTCGCTCTTGGTGTGTCTTCGGCCAGTCATCACCCCTCTTAGGATCAGCTTGCATGACAACCCGGATGCCGCCGGCGATGTCGAGGCCTTTCCTCAGCGGTTTGAGATACGCAACCGCGCCCGCTGCTATAGCGAGGGCAATTACTAACACGAAGAGTTTTTGGTATCTTGACACTATTTAACCTCCCAAACACGATAGAGACCAGCATCAGCCGGCCGAATTGGTGTCTAGCCGTGAAGCGCCATTCAGAGACAACAGAGCTATTATATATACACCGTCATGCGGTGTCAAATGGACTCCGCATTATTCATGAAGAGATTGCGGTTATAAACTAATGCTTGCCGCAATCACATTTCTTGAATAATGCAGTAGATAGGCTGGTATAATAAAGCTCACTCCATATATGAGGTAGACTTATGCGTATACAAATACTTGGTACAGCGGCTGCTGAGGGATGGCCTGGCATATTTTGTGGTTGCACAACCTGTGCCAAAGCTCGTGCACTTGGTGGTAAAAACCTCAGGAGCCGCGCTTCACTACAAATTGATGATATCTTCAAGATCGATCTTCCGCCGGATACCTATTACCATTCAATCCGCTTCGGAATCGACCAATCCAAGCTCAAACACCTGTTCTACACTCATTCCCATGGTGACCATTTTGACCCAGATGAAGTGGAGTATATGAGTCACCCGTTTGCCCATTGTCTGGCGAATGCACCTATACAGATATACGGTAATGAAAAGGTAATGCGTGCCATAAAATCTCGACACGAGAGGCGAGAATTACCGGCAGAGTTTCACACTGTAGAGCCGTATATACCCATAAAAGCAGACTATCTCACTTTTATCCCCATTCTTGCGGAACACGCAAGAAATGAGACTGCTCTTAATTATATCATCCAATCCGAAACAGCGACAGTACTTTATTCATCGGACACTGGATTTTATGGCAAATCAACGCTCGATTTCATATCGAATTTCAAGTTCGATTTGCTGATTGCCGAATGCACTAACGGCACTGCTCTGCACTCTTCGCAACTCCATATGAACATGCGCGATGTGCTCAAGTTACGAACCCACCTCACACGAGCAGGAGCAGTGTCACCTGCAACGCGCACTGTGATAACTCACTTCTCTCACAATATCGGGCTGCTCCACGAAGAACTGGAGTCAAAGGCTGCTAAAAAGGACATAGAGGTCGCGTATGACGGGATCATATTGGAGGTCTGAACAGCGCCCGGCGTTAGCCTTTCAGCGTTTCATTTCATTCATCCCTTCAGCGATTCTGAAAACATATCAAAGATAGCACGTCCGGCTCTCGCGGTTCTTTCAGAACCACTGTTGCCCGAGGGGCGGTTTCGGGAAAGGGTTTCCCGAAACAACTTGCGTTATCACTTCGACTTTCTTAACCTTGTGGCTTTATGATTTTGTGACATTCTAACCCATTTCGTGCTTTCGCTCCTTCGCGTTTTCGCGATTAAAAGTCTATTCGGATTCACGCTCCACCTGTGCTTCTCAACATATCAGCCGCCAGCACACCTGCTGCGGCAGCGGACAGGAAGAATTCTTCGTCTTCTGAGAAACCGCGGCCCATGCTCGACATCTTGATACCTTGTTCCTGGAGTTCTATGATACCCGGGCGGCCGTCGATTATGCGGGTGGTGTGGCGATAGCTGATGGGGCTGTGGGCAATTTGTTCCTGCACAGCCAGCAGCCTCATCTGATCCATCATGGGAAGAACCAGTGTACATTTGGTAAGAGCTACGCGGCCCAGAGATGTGATGGTGTGGTGGCTGAGGCCCTGGTGGCGCGGACGTGGATCGGCGAAGCTGATCCTTGCAATACCGATTGGGTTGCCTCCGAGGATATTTACTACATTTACTATCTCGCCCTGCTCAATAGATGTATATCCATAGGTGGTGCCGGTGCCGACGTTACCCGGACCCGGACAGACGATCACAGCGTCAGCGTGCACGACCTGCTTTGCGGCGATGAGCCCGGTGTAAATATTCACCGCCTCATAATCCCCGCCAAATGCCTGCCCCACGGTAATAGCTGCGTCGATCAGGCCCTTATTTTTAAGTTCATGTGCGGAGCGGCTAAACTCGTAAGGCAGCGCGGCAGAATCTGTCATGATATAACACACCCGAGCACGTGACCTTGTCTGGCGCTTAATAGCGGCTGCGGCGGGAGCGAGTTGGCTGTGGAGTTGACCGATAAGAACCGGCATCCCGCCCAGTGTATCGAATTCTTCGATGTCCGCGCGGTAGGGTGAATCGTCTTCTTCTACGGAGAGCACGCTGTGTTGCACGGGAGTATAGCGCGCTTTCATAATGTGACCAGCCTCATCAGCGCCGGGGTCGATGCTGGAGAGGTTCGCCATTACGAAGTGATAGCCGCCGGTGCCGAGCGACTTGCGCACAGCGGTGGTGTTAAGCAGGACTTCATCGCCGACTTGCACGGGGCCTGTGATCTGCGTATAAGCCATCGCACGCGACTTCTGCCCATCAATCTCAACGCTGATCTCCAGCGCATCGCCGCGCCCAATGTCTATGGATATCACCCTACCCCGCGCTCTTGTCAGCATCGTCTAGCCCTCCACATGCGCGGCTGTCTCGATGATCGCTGAAGCGAACCTGGACGCCGTTACCAAGTCTTCAAGGGCAATGCTTTCGGAATGACTGTGAGCGCCATCATAACCCACCCCCACCACTACGCAGGGGATGCCCAAGCTGTTGTATGTGTTGGCGTCGCTGCCGCCTCCGCCGTCCTGGAATGTAGGCTTGACCCCAATTCGACCGCACGCCGCCACAGCCAGCTTTACGATGTCATCGTTCTCGGTCCATCGGAACGTGGTGTACTCCCTCTCGCCCTGGAACATCAACTTCGCTCCCATGGCATCGGCTTCCTGTTGGAACACCGAGCGCATGTGATCTACTTGTGCGGTCAGTTTGTCATTGTTCCGGCTGCGGGCTTCTGCCTTTATGGTGACTTGGTCCGGGACGATGTTGCGAGCCTTGCCGCCCTGTATGACACCGATATTCGCGGTGGTCTCAAAGTCTATGCGGCCCAGGTTCATCCGCGCGATTGCCTTGCTGGCGGCTACTATTGCGCTGATGCCATTCTCCGGGGCCATACCTGCGTGTGCTGCCTTACCGGTGATCTCCACGATGATGTTCTCATGCGTTGGTGCGCTTACGGTAATCCCCGCAGCAGGCTTTTGAGTATCGAATATATATCCCATACTTGCTTTGATCTTGGACGTATCGAGCTTGCGCGACCCCAGCAGGCCAACCTCTTCGGATACATTGAAGATAATCTGAATATCGCCGTGCTCAGTGCCGCTTTCGATTATGGACTCCACGCCCTCGATGATCGCAGCGATGCCTGCTTTATCATCTGCACCGAGTATCGTGCTGCCGTCGGAGTGAAACGTCTTCCCATCGAAGTTGATATCGAGTTTATCCGTAGGCTCTACTGTGTCCATGTGCGCGCCTAGGAAGATGCTCCGAGCGCCTGGTATGGTACCTGGCAGCATAGCGATCAGATTGCCTGCATCTCCGTCGATCTGCTCAGCAGTGTCGTCTTCCTCCACATGAAACCCTAAAGCCTCAAGTTTTGATTTCAGATAGTCCGCCACTCCACGCTCGTGCCTGGACGGGCTGTTAATTCGGAGCAGGTCAAGGAAGAGCTGCTTGACTCGATCCGCATTTGCCATTGGTTCACCTCGTATTGAGTTATGAGTGAACCCTCCGGGAGCATGCCCGGAGGGTTCGATGATGTCGTTTACCCGGTTCGGAACACTTGCATCACTTTTCTGCGACTAATACCGAACTTCCTTCCCGGTCTTCGCGCTTTGGTAGATGCCCTCAAGGATTTTCATGACCTTGAGCCCCTGCTCTCCGGTAGCCATGGGAGCCCGGTTTTCGAGTATGCTGTCAATGAACTCCGCATAGGCGCTTGGAACTGCACAGTTTGTGCAATCAAGGCGCTTTGTGAAGAAATGGTCGCCCTCGGCGGTGTAGATTTCTGCTTTGAACTGGTAGCCGCCATCGTAGTTGCT
>JAJFTD010000192.1 GCA_021373255.1 bacterium | reverse complement strand
TCGTTGTCCTGGGTACCCTTAGCCATCCACCTGGATGTAAGGCACTCCTCATCAGGCGAAACATATTCGGAAACCTCGTCCGTGGACGAGTAAAGCCGAACACATGGTCCAAGCGCTGCTTTTCGGAGTATAACTGCGGCGGAGCCGGATGCCACTACGTGAACGCAGATGCCGGGTCTTATGGAGCGAAGGACATTGATCAGACTTGTTGCCGGTTCGACCCCGGAGAGGCTCAGCCCAGCTATATCAAGCACAAGAGAACCAGCTCCCTGCTCTTGTAACCCCCCGAGTATACCCAGAAGCGCCTGGTCGTGGCAATTGCCCAAATGACCGGAAAGCGTCACTCTGGGCACTCCCAACAACTCACCAACTGATATAGATAGTTCCTGATCACACATCGAATATTGCTCCTTTGCCGCTGTGCACTTTCGCTTTCATTCTTTATTATTGGCAGGTGAACTGGCAGGCTGTAGCAGTATGGGAAGGATGATGTGGCAAGAATGCATAAGGTTCTCTTGATGTTACACAAGGAAAAGAAAGAACAGTTGGTAGACCCTCGAAACAGCCTCAATGAGCTGACAAACACGCAGTGGATGGTGGAAACCAAGAGTGTGTGGTTTAGCCGTCCACCTCAGCGTGATAAGCTCAAAGCACGGCATCCTGCCACCTACGCCGAATCCGACATAGTGCGGCTAATCGAGTTCTTCACCAAACCTGGGCAAGAAGTGCTGGACCCATTCCTGGGCAGCGGATCGACCCTTGTAGCATGCACGCAGTGTGGGCGAGAGGGCACTGGGATCGAACTGGTGGAGCAGTGGGCCGACGTGGCTCGCGAACGGCTAGACAGCAGCACAACAGGTCCCAAGCAAACCATACTTCACGGCGATTCGCGGGAAGTCCTCCCCACTCTGCCGGACGCATCGTTCGATTTCATAGTCACAAGCCCTCCATACTGGATGATCTTGCGCAAGGACCTAGATCACAAAGTTACCGCCGAGCGCAAAGCTAAAGGGCTCGACACTCGCTATAGTGACGAAGAAAATGACCTGGGCAACCTGGAATCTTATGATAATTTCCTGGAAGAGCTGGGCAAGGTATTTGTCGAGTGCCGGCGAGTGCTGAAGAAGAAGCGGTATATGTGCGTGGTGGTCTCCGACTTCAGGCACAAGTCGAAGTTTGTAGCATATCATGCGGATATTACCAAGATAATGGAATCAGCGGGTTTTAACCTGGAGGGTATTACAGTTCTGGTTCAGGATAGCAAAAACCTGTATCCTTACGGTATCCCTTACGCATTCGTCTCCAACATCCACCACCAGTATATCCTGGTCTTCAGGAACAATGGGACGTATAAACCTACTGAAGCAGCGCCACGGGGCTCTCAGACACCTTGCGCTTGATTCTACCAAGGGCATTGTCCACAGATTTGGTGTTGCAGGCGAGATCATCTGCAATTTCGCGGTAAGACTTACCGAGGTGATATCTCCGCAGCACTTCCCACTCGAAATCCGAAAGCAGCGTCTTAAGCGTGTCCCTCAGCACCCTGGCGTCTTCTCTACGCAAAAGCATCTCTTCGGGGTCAAGATCCACATCTGAGACTAAGATTTCTTCGAGGTTAAAATCAGAATCGGACTCTTCGGTGCAGTAATCGAGCGAAATGGCATTGTTCAGCGGTGATTGCTTGTGCCTTGTAGCCGTCTTGATAGCGGTGATGACGTGGCGTTCGATGCATATCCGGGCAAATGACAGGAACGATATGTCCTTATCAGGCGAATAATCCATAACGGATTGCCAGAGACCTATCATGCCGATCTGCAGGAGGTCGTCCTTTTCAGCACCCATCAAAAAATATGAGCGGATCTTCGTACGGACCAGGCTGCGATATTTGTACAACAAGAACTCAGACGCGCGAATATCTCCCGTCTGAGCCAGCTCCACAACGTCGCTGTCAAGCATACCGTCGAAACAGGACCTGGCCAATTGTTTCTGCCTCATCCTTTCCTCCAGCGGCACCAGTTCTGTTAAGGCTTTAGCAAGAAACCTTAACACTGTCCGGCACACGGACTCAAGATGCCCCGTATTTGTATTATACTGCAGAGATCGTTGTGCCGCAATCGGTATTTTTAGTAGTAGCATTATTTGGCGTAATAGTTAATCTTACTGCGAAGACGAGTGTTGGGCGTAAGCTCACGCCAGACTAACATCACGCTATGAACGCCCAACACCGTATTTTTTGAAGAAAGCGGGACCGGGCGCTTAATACGCCCGGTGGGAGGTTGAATTACAGTATTCTTGCCAGTTCGTCGAACTTCAAATCAGCGCCGAACACGCCAATACAGCTCTCCTCTTCATCAAGAATCGGAGCTGAGACGGTTATACACAGGGCACCGGTAATGCGTGACTTGTAGAAGTCCGTGATAAAGACATCGCCAGGGCCGGATTCAAGAGCCCCCTGGAACCAGTCACGGTTTCGGAAGTCTTCATTCAGACCGAACTTGCCGAACTGATCACGATATTTCGGCTGCGTGACATTCTCAGTAATCTTCTTGCCGTTCATATCGATCACATAGATAAATTGCACAAAGTGCAGTTCTTCGGCAGCCCGGCGCAGCACAGGTTCCACAACCACTGGGTCCATACTGCGGACACGCTCGTCTTCCACAAGCCTCTGGATGATTTTCTCGGAGAGGTCCAAGGCGTGTTCGCGAAGCCTGTCGAAGTCGCTCTTGAAATACTCGGGCAGGTGCATACGCGCCTGCATCAGCATCTCATCGTCAGATATAGATGTCACCCTGCCTGCCACATACTGGTCCTTCACCCATTCCTGGATGCTAATAAGGCCAGGATGCCTCTTGTCCAGCGCCATTTCAGGCTTGAGGCCAAGGTAACTATTCACCCAGTGCGCAATACCGGCAACCCCTGACTTGTCCGTAACATTAACCCTTGCAGGCCTGCTCAGGATTTTGTCGGTATCAAAGATATTATAGATCTCTTCATTCTTAAGCATTCCGTCAGCGTGGATGCCCGCGCTGGTGACATTGAAATTCGTGCCAATGAACGGATAACCAGTGGGAATCTCCACACCCATGTCTATCCTGAAAAAATCAGCAATCTCAGTGACCACGCGGGTATCGATGCCGTTTGCATCACCTCTGAGGGCAATATAGTCCATTATGGCTCCCTCGAGAGGTGGGTTGCCGGTGCGCTCACCAAAGCCCAGAAGCGCGCAATTGGCGGCGGAGCAGCCGTAAAGCCACGCGGTGGTAGCGTTCACCAACACTTTGTGGAAATCATTATGGCCGTGCCATTCCAGCCACTCGCTGGGCACCCCACACTCGTGAATCATAGTATGAATCATCTTGGGGATGCTCCTTGGCAGGGCAGCCTCGGTATACGGCAAACCATAGCCCATAGTGTCGCACAGTCTGATCTTTATTACCTTACCCGACTGCTGCGCCAGGTCCATTAGTTTCTGTACAAATGGGATGATGAACCCAGGGAAGTCAGCTCGTGTGATGTCTTCGAGATGGCATCGAACGGCATCCAGACCAGAGTCAAGAGCAGTCGATACCAGGTCCAGATAGTGATGCAGTATCTGCGATCGTGTTTTTTTGAACTTCAAAAAAATATGATAATCGGAAGCGGAAGTCAGGATGCCGGTCTCCTTGAGGCCCATGCTCTTGACGAGTTGGAAATCCTCTTTGGTAGCCCGTATCCAGCCCGTAACCTCAGGATATCTATGACCAAGTTCCTGGCATTTCCTAACGGCTTCCTTGTCCTTTTCACTATAAAGGAAAAACTCGCTAGCTCGGATAACACCATTCGGACCACCCAGCCTGCTGAGCATATCATAGATACGCACAATTTGCTCGACTGTGTATGGTGGGCGAGCCTGCTGACCGTCGCGGAATGTAGTATCCGTAATGAAGAACTCCGGCGCCGGCTCTAGTGGCACACTCTGGCCATCGAAAACAATACGAGGCACCTCGATATACGGAAACATCTCCCGGAGCAGGTTTGGCTCAGCGATGTCCAAAACATCCCGTTTCGTAATCGCTCTCAAGAGGCCTCTTTGGGGGTCTTTGGAAATCATAAGCTTTCGCTCCTTTCTCACTCAACAACGGGGGAAAGCTCATCACTTAATGACGCGCTCACATATAGTATAACAGAAACTCTGCTGTAGCGAAAAACTTGACGGTGGATCTGTGATTTTCGGTATTATATGTTGCCCATTGCAAGCTATCATTTAATCACAAAATGAAGAGTTGATGGTTGGCAATAAAAGAGAAGAACTGAGTTGGTGCGGCATCCTGATGCCCCTTGGGCGACAGCGTTTCCAAAGGAAATACGAGAGCCGCACCCTATTCTCAGATATACTTATTAACCAGCCAAGGACTTCTTTCTCTCCTCGAGCTTCTGCTTCTTCTCGGTAAGTTCAGCAACTATCCTGCGTTCCTTTTCAACGATGTCAGCGGGAGCGCGGGACATGAACTTTTCATTAGAGAGCTTGCCCTCTGATCTCGTGAGTTCTTTCTCAATAGACTTGAGTTCGGTGTCTATTCTTGCCAACTCTTTATCAACATCAATCAGGCCTGCGGCTTCGACGAACAGATCAAGGTCCGTGAGATGCGCGCTCATATATTTGGCCTTGTCCTCATCAGCTATGGAGTCGACAAACGCCAACTTCTCAACCTTCGCTAGGAACTGCAAGGCACCCTGGCCGGATTTAATCAGGTCATTCATCTCGCCGCGAGCAACCACAGTCAGGCTAATTGACTTGCCTAGCGAGACGCCAAGTTCGGCGCGCAGGTTTCTTATAGCTCGCACTGCATCCATAACTGCATTCATCTGCCTCTCGGCATCATCATCGAACATCGCCGCATCAGCCGACGGGAACTCAGTCATCATTATGCTGTCGCCCTCGTGAGGCAGTGCGTGCCAGATCTCTTCGGTGATAAACGGCATGATCGGGTGCATCAGTCTGAGTGTCGTTTCCAGGACGTGATAGAGCACGTTCTGAACCTGAGCTTTTTCCTGCTCATCCCCACGAAGTCTAGGCTTGGCCAGCTCGATATACCAGTCGCAATATTCGCTCCACAGGAACTCATACAGCGCCCGTGCCGCAGTGTCCATATTATAAGTTCCGAAACTGCTGTTAACCGTTTCGATCACGCGATTCAAGCGCGAGAGTATCCAGCGATCTTCGAGGCGAAGAGCCCCCTCACCCCTGCCCTCTCCCGCTAGGGGAGAGGGGGTATAACCCTCAAGGTTCATTATTACGAATCTGGAGGCGTTCCACATCTTGTTGCCGAAGTTGCGGATATCCTCAACGCGCTTGTCGGAAAAGCGCAGATCCTGGTTCATACCCGTCTGCTGGATCAACGCGAAGCGCAATGCGTCGGCGCCATAGTGCTCGATCAGGTTCAGCGGGTCAACGCCTGTGCCGAGGGACTTGCTCATGCGCTTGCCCTCTTCGTTGAGCACAGTGGCGTAGATATACACGTCATTGAACGGGATTTCCTGCAAATACTCCAGGCTGGAGAAGATCATCCTGGCTACCCACAAGTAAATGATCTCGCGCGAGGTCACAAGCACATCGGTTGGGAAGAAATAGTCCAATTCGGGTGTCTTCTCCGGCCAACCCATAGTCGCGAACGGCCACAGCGCGGAAGAGAACCATGTATCCAGCACATCTTCTTCCTGCTTCACATTATGGCTGCCGCACTTGGAGCACGCTTCCAGCTTGCTCTTCGCAGCCGTGAACTCCCCACAGTCCTCACATCGCCATATAGGAATCCTGTGACCCCACCACAACTGGCGCGAGATACACCAGTCGCGGACGTTCTCCATCCAGTCTATGTAGATGCGCTCATAGCGCTCCGGCACAAACTTGATCTTGCCCTGTTTCACAACCTCGATAGCAGGCTTGGCAAGCTCTTTCATCTTGCAGAACCACTGCTCTGAAAGAAGCGGCTCAATAGTGGTATGGCAGCGCTCGCAGGTGCCCACAGAGTGGACGTAATCATCAACCTGCTCCAACAGCCCTTGTGCCTCAAGATCTTCAACAACTATCTGGCGCGCCTTAAAGCGATCCAGCCCTTCATAGCGTGGCCCGGCTTCCGCCGTCATCGACCCGTCAGGACCGATCACTACGATCTGCGGCAGATTGTGCCTCATACCGATCTCGAAGTCATTGGGATCGTGCGCGGGAGTGGTCTTTACCGCACCGGTTCCAAACTCCATATCCACATATTCATCAGCCACAATGGGAATCACGCGGTCCGTAAGCGGCAGCTTTACATTCTTGCCCACGATGCCGGTGTAACGCTTGTCGTTCGGGTTCACCGCAACAGCCGTATCTCCCAACATCGTCTCAGGACGGGTGGTTGCCACTACCACATAACCGGAACCGTCTTCCAAGGGGTAACGCAGGTGCCACAAATGGCTTTTCTGCTCCACATATTCCACCTCAATATCCGAGATGGCAGTACGGCAGCGCGGACACCAGTTGATAACACGTGCACCACGGTAGATGTAACCCTTGTTAAACAGCCTGATAAAAGACTCTTGAACAGCGTCGACATACCGGGTGTCCATAGTGAAGCGCTCGCGCTCCCAATCGAACGAAAAGCCCATCGTCTTGAACTGATGAATAATTTGCCCACCGTATTCGGCTTTCCAGGCCCATACACGCTCAAGGAACTTCTCACGCCCCAGATCGTATTTGCTCAATCCCTCCGCAGCAATTTGCGCTTCGACCTTGGTCTGCGTAGCGATACCGGCGTGGTCTGTGCCGGGAAGACAAAGGGTATTGAACCCCTGCATCCTCTTCCAGCGCACGAGCACATCTTGAATGCTGTAGCACAGTGCGTGGCCGATGTGCAGCGAGCCGGTCACGTTAGGCGGCGGTATGGTTATGCTGTATTTAGGGCGGCTCGGGTCCACCTCGGGATGGAAATAGTTCTTATCCAACCAGAACTTATACCATTTATTCTCCACATTGGTCGGATCGTATACGGTAGGCAACTGTGCCTGATTCTCGCTCATTTGATTACTCCTCGTGTCATATCTGTTCAACAAAATATTTATCGCGCCGCATAGCAAACCAGCTTCCAAATATGAAGCCCCACATTCCTGCGCAGCCTATCCCGAACGCAGTCAGCATATAAGCTGCATTGCCCACCTGGAATGGGAGCGCATGGCGCGGGTCGGATTGCAAATAGGCCAACATAGCACCGGCAACAAGAAAAGCCGCGACCGCTGACAACACCGCGCCCGCAGGACCATTCAATAAAAATGCCAATCGCCAACCACGCCGCATCCAGGGCGATTCCAATGATATCTTCGCCCCCAGCAAGCCAAGCAGCACAGCGCCAACTCCTATACCAACCGCAATCCAAGCGCGTAATTCGGTTCGCTCCACCAGCTCATAATAGCCAGCAAACTCGAACACCAGAAAAGCTGATGCTATGCAAGCCGGCACAAGCCAGATAAACGTTCTGATCCAGAACCATTCCCTGGCCTCTCGATAGCTGACCTTTTCCAAGTTCAATGAGTCACCTCGGACTGAGTTATGCGTTAATGCGTTGCGCGTTGTGGTCCACATACGCAAAAAGCCCTAGTCATCAACAAGGACGACAGGGGCTTATCGTGATACCACCTTGATTCCCACGCTCGGAGAAATTACCACCAAGCGAGGCTCATGAGGCTATAACGGGCTTACCCGGCGGGGTCTAATTGGCTTTCGACCTTTCTTCCCGCGGCATCCGGGGTGACGTTCGCGCGGCAGTTTTCCAGAAGCTTCGCACCAACCGCTTCCTCTCTCAGGTCACTTGCCACCTACTCTTCCCCGTCAGCGCCTTGCATATTAATAATTCTTCTCAATAACCATATTTTACATGTTATGCATTCAATTGTAAAGCTGCCTTCAGATCGTAATTGTGGGGTTATCATTGATGTGGTACAGATTACCAGGTTGCGGATAAGGTGTTATCTCTGGTATAGGTTGTTTGCCTAGAACAATCACCGGAGGTTCCTTATCCGCAATGCTAAGTATACGACAGATAGCCCAGTTTCGTCA
>JAJFTD010000185.1 GCA_021373255.1 bacterium | reverse complement strand
AGTCGCACCGATGGTTCCGTATGCGTTCCATGACATAAAAGCCAGCCTGGATGGTGACCGCCTATCGCTCGATTTTTCGGATTTCGATGTGGCGGTGAAGAAGCTCCTCCCGTTGTTCAATTCGTTCAACCTGCCCAGCTTCGGCCCAGGTGAGACTCCGGGAGTATCTTTCGGTAATGACTACGAGCGGCTGAAGACCGAGTATATGCGTTCGGTAACCGAGCATCTAGCTGATAAAGGCCAGATTACTAAAGCCTACAATTATATAGACATCGCCAACGATGCCACGCCCGAGCAGCTCAAGGCAGTGAAGGACATTGCCGATCTTTGCCAGCGAGCTGATGGACGAATCAAAGTTCTCCTGCCAATCCCTTACGATAAGCAGTTATCAGGCTATGTAGATATCTGGGCTCCGGCTGCCGGCCAATACCCTGCAAATACAACTCAGGCGGGGCAGGTAACGTGGTGGAGCATGGTGAGCGATCCCGGCACCATTTCACTTCCGGGATACCGCTCGATTCCTTGGCTTGTGTGGGATAGCGGCGTTCGTGGTATTGTCTGTAAGTCCCAGATGCTTTATTCGCCAGCCACAGTGTCTGGTGGTAAGTTTGTTGCTGCCGGGCCAGTGCCGTCTATCAGGTTGGAGATGATTCGAGAGGGAATGGAAGATTATGAGTATCTTCGTCTCCTCAAGGATAAGCTAGATAAGGCCAAATCGGCAAAAAGCGCCTCTCCGGCGGTTGCAAAGGCCGAAGAAGCGCTGGTTATAGCCAACAGATGTGCGCGTGATCGAGTGCATCTGGACGAATGCCGCGCAAAACTGGCTGCTGCGATTGAGACGCTGAAGTAGAGCGGCTTATGCCGCTTCCTGCGTCTCCTCTTCCTCCAGTGACTCAATAAAGATGTCTACCAATTCCGGATCAAACTGGCTACCGGCGCAGCGCCTGAGTTCTTCTATAGCCTCCTCCTTGCTCATTGCGTTGCGATACGAGCGCATATTGGTCATGGCATCGTATGAGTCGGCTATTGCTATGATCCTGGCTAGCAATGGGATGCTCTTTCCAGATAGCTTAGCCGGATAACCCTGGCCATCATAACGTTCGTGGTGGTGTTTTACGCCGGGCACAATCGAGCCGACCTGCTGAACACGCATGAGTATAGACGAACCCAGCCTTGGATGGTTCTGAATCTGTTTCCATTCTTCACTTTTCAGCGGTCCGGGCTTTTCCAGTATATCTTCAGGCGTGCCTATTCTGCCGAGGTCGTGGAGCAGCGCGGCTATCCGCAGGTTGTTGATCTCTTCAGCAGACATCCCCACGCCTTCACCAAGCAATACCGCCAGCCGCATCACTGAAAGCGAATGCCCCTTAGTATGGAAGTCCTTGGCATCAACAGCCGCAGCCAGAGCTTCAACCGCCTGCATGTCTTCGTCTACCAACATCTGCTTCACGTGCAGAGGATTCACCCGGTAAGACCTGTGGCACTCCTCCTGATAGACATAACACTTATTCTTGCCGTTCTGCTTAGCGTGATACAGCGCCGCATCAGCGTTGAGCACCAATGTATGATGGTTCTGACCATGGACCGGGTAAGTGGCGATTCCAGCACTGACGGTGCTGATCTTGTTCTTGCCGAACACGACAGCGCTTTCAGTTTCAACAGTTGATCGTATCCTTTCAGCTACCTCCAGCGCATCATCCATCCCGGTTTCAGGAAGAATCACCACGAACTCTTCGCCGCCATAACGAGCGAGCACATCCATGTTTCTTGTACAGACCTGGCACTGTTCCGCGAACCACTTCAAGAGCTTGTCGCCTTCCTGATGGCCCCAGGTGTCATTGAACACCTTGAAGTCGTCGATGTCCAGCATTATCACAGACAGTGGCCTGTTGTAGCGGCCGGCCCTATCGATCTCCGATGACAACCTCTCCTGGAAATAGCGGTGGTTATAGATCTCTGTAAGCCCATCTATGTTAGCTTTCTGTTCGGCTAGCTTTCGATAGTGTACTTCCTGGTCGAACAGATGCCCAATTACACCCGCGAACCCGATGCATACAGCCTGCCATGCAAAGAATGTGAGTGAGTGGCTTTGGAATGCTTCTTTTAAGTTGCTTGTCAAAACTTTGTAGACCTGCATCTGGCCCCAACTTGCAGATTCAAGTCCATAAGCCAATAGCCCGAGTATATATGATGCCGTGGCGAATGCAAACCCACCAAGGTAGAAGATCAGTCTGTATTTGAGGCTTAGCTCGGGTCTGTTGTCTGTCATACATATCCTCATCAGGCTCTACTGCCCCGTTATTATTATCGTACATATTATGGTGGCGCTCTACTAGCCACGTTTTCTGGTAGTGGCATTGTATGGCGTGATGTCTCTTCTTCCTGCGAAGACGAGTGTTGGGCGTAAGCTCACACCCAGCTAGCCCGCATTATTCACAAGATGCGGATACGACAAGCATTACTGGCGTAGCCGCAATCTTATCACGAATAATGCGGGTGAACATCAAGTCATAAACGTCCAGCACACGTTTTCTTATTCCACGAACACCCCTCAGTCTCCAATACCGAGTAGGGTGCAATTCCCATCTTTTCCTTGACCTGGTCTGCGCGTTGTGGCAAAATAAGTCATATAGTCATCGAATTAGAGAAAATCACGTTTTTAGAGCACCAGCCTGCGTGGTTCAGTGCTGAGAAAGAGATCAATTGAGTATGAGTCGGCCAGAGAATGAAACACCTGAACCTAATACCGGAATGATGAACGGAGACCGCAGCGAGTCGTCGACCGACTTCATCCGCGAGGCCATTAAAGAGGACTTGCAGGAGGAGAAGTTCGATCACGTACATACGCGCTTTCCACCTGAGCCGAATGCATACTTACATATTGGTCACGCGAAGGCTATCTGGATCGATTATGGCATTGCCCAGGACTTCAACGGCCTCTTTAACCTTCGATTTGATGACACCAACCCTGTTAAGGAAGAGCAGGAATTTGTTGACGGCATCATTGAAGATGTGCGTTGGCTGGGTGCTGATTGGGATGATCGGCTGTTCTTTGGCTCTGATTACTTCGAGCAAATGTACGAATGGGCGACCGACCTTATTAAGAAAGGTGTGGCCTATGTCTGCGACCTTTCCGCTGATGAGGTTAGCAAGACAAGGGGTACGCTCACCGAACCCGGCATTGATAGTCCTTACCGCAATCGCAGTGTTGAAGAGAATCTGGACCTTTTCCAGCGTATGCGAGCAGGCGAGTTCCCGGATGGATCACGCACACTGCGCGCCAAGATAGATATGGCTTCTCCGAACATGAACCTCCGTGATCCCGTGATGTATCGCATTTTACATACGGAGCATCATCGCCAGGGTGATAAGTGGTGCATTTATCCGATGTACGACTGGGCGCATGGCCTGGAAGACTCCATTGAGGGAGTCACGCACTCATTGTGTTCACTGGAATATGAGAACCACCGCCCATTGTATGATTGGTTCCTGGATCAACTGGGCATTTACCACCCGAGGCAGATCGAGTTCGCGCGGCTAAACCTCACATACACGGTTATGAGCAAGCGCCGGTTCATCGAACTGGTGAATGGCGGTTATGTACAGGGATATGACGACCCGCGACTGCCGACATTGGCCGGATTGCGCCGTCGAGGTTACACTCCTGAAGCCATCCACGAGTTCTGCAGAAGGATCGGGGTCGCTAAGACCGACAGCATCGTCGAGGTTGCTGTGCTGGAAGATTGCGTGCGCGAAGATTTGAACAAGCGTGCGCAGCGTGTGATGGCGGTTATGAACCCGCTGAAAGTCGTCTTACTCAATTATCCTGAAGATCAGGTGGAGGAACTCGACGTCATCAATAATCCAGAAGATCCAGACGCTGGGACACGCAAAGTGCCGTTTGCACGCGAGTTGTATATAGAGCGTGAAGACTTCCGGGAAGTGCCGCCGCCGAAATACTTCCGCCTGGCCCCCGGCCGGGAGGTGCGATTGCGCAATGCCTACTTTATCAAGTGTGTGGATGTAATAAAAGACGAGAACGGCGAAATAACGGAATTGCACTGCACTTATGACCCGGAGACACGTGGCGGCGATGCGCCTGACGGCCGCAAAGTGAAAGCCACACTGCATTGGGTAGCAGCACAGCAAGCGGTTCCCGCGGAAGCGCGGCTTTACAGCCACCTCTTCCTAAAGCCGGACCCGGATGATGTGGAAGAGGGCCAGGATTTCACAGCTAACCTGAACCCGGAGTCGCTGGAAGTGGTCACCTGTCGCGTTGAGCCGAGCGTCATCGGCGCCCAACCCGGCAAGATCTATCAGTTTGAAAGACAAGGCTACTTCTGTGTCGACCGTGACTCGACACCGGAAAAGCTCTGCTTCAACCGCACAGTCACCCTGCGCGATACCTGGGCTAAGATCGAGAAATCAATGAAGAACGCCGCAGGATAACACGCTCGCAATCTTGACATTGCCAAGTGGGTATGATAATCTATAATCACGCTGCCGGATAGCTCAGTTGGAAGAGCGACTGACTCTGGATCAGTAGGTCCAAGGTTCGAGCCCTTGTCCGGCAGCCAAATTTCATTTTGGGCAGTTTTGTCGAACTCTCCCCCTTAGCCGTCTCCTCTTTCATCCTGCATTTTCTTTGCTTCCACGATCAAATCAAAGGGTTTTCGGTATTTCGGAGTAAGCTTTCCGTTGGCCCAAGTGGAGTTCGAGAATACAAAATCCAGTAATCGCCGCTTTTCGAGCATTTCCTGCTTTTCATAGAGCTCCCAAGCTCGATTTGAGAGTTCGAGAATGCGAATGCCTTCATCCACACAAGACTCACTTGCTTTCTGGTGGCTTTCGATGCTTCTCATTATCTCAGCCATCTCATTGCGCCATTCCGCACTCTTCCTGTCAAAGAACTGCTGGGTGATCTTGCCATCCAGCTTGTCCTCATACATCTGGTCCAGTCGGTTCTGCATTTTCTTATACTGCTGCTGTAAACTAGTAATTGCAGAATCACGGTATCGCTTCTGATCAGCATGGCTTGCCTTAAGAGCAGTAGTAACCCACGATAGTACATCTCTGTCAAGTCTTATGGCTTTGAGGGCGATTCCAAACTGTTTGGCAATCTCTTCTTCACGCACATACTTCTCCGGACACTTGCCCCTCTGTCCGGTGCAGTGATAGTAAATATACTTGCCCTTCTTTATTTCGGCAGTAAGTGAGCAGCCGCAATGACCGCAGGACAGCAATCCCTGAAATGCCCACTGATGTCTACTTGGATTACGGATGCAAATGGAGCAGTTAAGTGCCGGTATGTGTATGATCTTTTTGGTGGGCGCCTAGACCCCGAGACCATAGAGGATCAGACCTGGAATAACTACCTCTTCACCGGCCAAGCTTACGATAGAGCTACGGGTCTGGTCTATCTGAGGGCCAGGTTCTATGATCCGGGGATGGGGAGGTTTACGAGTAGGGATAGCTACGGCGGAAGTGATGACGATCCTCTAAGCTTGCATAGGTATGCTTACTGTCGGAACAATCCGATAAACGTGGTGGACCCAGGTGGGAATGACCCTGTCTCCTCAGACTTCATCTGGGGCAAGCAAGTTCATGACCAAATTTCCAAAGATTTCAAGAATTCACAATTAATGGCACAGCGCGTGACTGACTGGCCCATGCCCAAGATTCTTGGTGTCCCTTGGATACCGGGATTGACCGCAGGAAGACCGGATTTGGTTCAATTTCCTACATCAGGAAGTTCGGGAGAAGTCTATGAGATCAAGCCGATTAGCGAGGCCGTTACAGGCAAAGTCCAGTTGCTATGGTATTTGACAGTTCTTAATTATGCTGATCCCATGTGCCGTAAATGGCAAGCGGGTTCAATGTCAACTTACATGCCTCCCAAAATGATCCAGTTGAGTCCTTACGCTGTTGCAGTAATTAGCCCGCCTTTGCATGGGTTGATTTTATATCAGGTTCAAGATAACCTTATAGATGCCGTCGAAGCCTGCATGGCGTTGGCAGGTATAGCAATCACAGCTGATACTGCCGGACTCGAACTTAACGTTGGTTCAGCCTGTGTATTTGCCACAATGGGTGCCTACTAATACTATGATGTACAAAGAAGCGCAGGAAGAGTTCAATTATCGCTATTACTGTTGGGCGAGGGAGGAAGCCCACCTGGAGATTGCGAACGGATTTCCCTTCATGAGGCGGATAGATAATGCCTATTGTCGAAAGCATCTCCGACGGATGGCGCAGCTTTCAATCGAAGAGCAACAGGCTTTTACCGCCTTGCTTGTCAAGCGGGGTCACGAGCCGCGGGCGGTGGAAAGAGCGGGAGATGTTCCTCTGAGCAGCGAGGATATTGCGAAAATCAACAGATACTTCGCTGAATTTCCTCTTGAACTTGATCCCGAGGACCAAGCATTTTTGCAGCGCGAACTCCAAGGCGATCCGACCGCAAAACTGGACCGGAAGCGCTTCAGGGAGATCATAAAGGAGTCTTTGCGGCCAATCTTTGGGAAAGAGGACCGCTGGGGGGGAGGTGGTTGCTGGTCTTACACCACCTCTATTGAATGCCTGCAGGTTACTACATATATAGACACAGGCGGGAGATACCACCAGTTATCTTACGATCACAGAATCATGTTTGCGGAGATCGAACCATTGCATGAGGGTATTTCTGTGCTTCATTGGCTGGGCTTTTCGAGCGGAACAGATTGGAGTCAGGTTGAAGACTCCAAAGCAGAAGAGACAGCACATCTTCTTGCTGAGCTCTGCGATCACTTTCTAAAAGCAGCTCACGGACTCCTTGAAGGATTTGCTCCCTAGCTAGGGGTTTTCTATGTTTGGGACTGCTGTTCGTCCCGAAACCGCCGGACGCACATGCTGCGAGTCCATAAGTGCAACGTCTATCTCTTCGGAGATACGCGAGTTCGTTTCGGGATTTCTGCTTCGCTCAAATCCGAAACACCTTACTCTCTAGCCTAGTCAGTATTGATGGACATTGACAATTCAATAGATAGTATAGACAATCGCCTGACTAGGAATACAGAGTCTTACTCATACTAGCTTGCCGGTCAGACCGACCCATCCGCGTCAAATGTGCACAGGTACGGCTGTCGCCCAGTATGTCTATAATCCTTATGGGAAGCTATCCACCACTGAGTCTGTGGATGGGGCAACCTGGAACAACTACCTCTTTACCGGCCAGATGCTTGACCGAACTACCGGTCTTTACTATCTGAGGGCCAGGTTCTATGATCCGGGGGTGGGGAGGTTTATCAGCAGGGACACGATTAAGGGCAATGAGAACGATCCTCTGAGTCTACATAGATACAGCTATTGTGTCAGCGATTCTGTAAATCGTACAGATCCGACAGGTCATTCTTCATATACTGAAGTTGGCGTTTCAGCTTCTATTATCGCCCAGATAAATAGCATTTCCGCGATAAGCGCTTTTACTGTTATGCAGCGAGTTGTGGCCGGGGCTATCGCTGTGGCAATGCTTACAAGTGTCGTAACTCTGCCTTTCACGACAGGTGATGCCGGCTTGTTAGATAACCATCCTTAAAATTGGTATTACGCTCGCGTTATCTTCACAGACAACCCGATAAATGGGATACCTATATGGTTGGGTCCTCCAAGTCTGGAAGAGGGGAGACATCCTGCGTGGATAGGAGTCTACCACCCGTGGATACACGAGACGGATAATGTTCAGTACCTAGAACACGTGCTGGGCAAGACAACTCACAACGTGTGTACTACGATAATAATCATGCCGATGAACAAGATTAAGGGGGTACGCTTCCCCAATGAGTCTGATTACGCAGGGTCGCCAGATACAATGAAGGGAACAAGGGACATACATGCAATTGAATATGTGTGTCCTCAGCAGAGAGTGCCGAAAGGCAGTAGAATACGCAAGATACCGCCGGAGTCGCGGTAGGATCGAAAATTGTTGTTGAGAGATTAGAAGAAGTGCAGGTGGCTATTGCATATATTATCACGTGAGAGTGAATGCGGATAGGGAAACAATATGAGCAAGGATCATAGAAGGCCCATCATAAGCATGGAGACACACACAAGAGATGGACTATATATTGAAGACGAAGTGTCTCACATTGTAGGTCACATTATGGATCATCTCATTCTGCTGGATGTCTCACGGGCAGACGGCTGGATTGGGTTGTGGAAAGAGCCTGAGATAGGTCTGTATTGGGAGTCTCATCGTTTCCAAGGGCACTTCCAGGGGGGAGGGCCTTATTCCATCATACCGCTAGTGCATGAGGATGTTATCCGACTATACGGATGTGAAGTTCCCCGCAAAGATGATGAGCGCGTTGAGATTGAGGGCGCAATAGTTGAGCATCAGGGGGAAGCAAATTACGACCAGGCGGCTAGTATAACCCAACACTTAGAGGCGATGCACTTTCTTGAGTTGGGGGTCCAGCGTGAAAGCGGCACAATAAGATTATACTTTGATCCTGTTGATGGTTACTGCTGGGAGATAAGCCTGGCACGCGGCTACGTTGGTGATTGGGGGCAACCTTTCACATTGACTAGGATTTTACAGGCGGAATCCGAGGAACTCTATCCCGATTGGAAGGAACATATGATGTGCATAGGTAGGCCAGAAAGTATTGTTGGGGCAACGGTTGACTATTACGGTATGGCCGTGGAGAATAAAGCCGCCAAGATAGCTAGGCATCTTCTAGATCTACATCTGTTGGACGTAGATGCTGAGAGGGGAGACGAGAGTAGGAAACTCTACTACGATCCCAGGAGGCAGCAATACTGGGAACTCGTCTACCTAGAAAGCGGAGTGCTTGGCGAAGGTCCGCCTTCACTTATTCCGGTTTCCCGAGACGATATCGAGGGGCTATATGGTGTAATGCCATTGTCAAAGAGCGACAAGATTCAAATGCGTGCTATGCCCGTTCCTGAGGGTGAATTCTATGATAGTGTGTCTGAGGGTCTGGAGTCTAAAGACCAAATCGTGAGGATAGTCAGTCACCTCGCTGATAAGCATTTTATTAAAACTGGTACTGAACTGCGGGGAAAAGCGCTGTATCGTGATCCTGTAGATGATTCGTACTTTGAGATTTACTCAGATGACCCTGTGAAAGTAGTAAGCAGGGGACCGAAGTCGGTAGTTACAGAGAGCATTGTAGGTGGAGGCCCTCTGACATTGGTGCAGGTATCCTATACTGAGATAGTAGAGTCATACGGCAGTGCGCCTCTTGCGGATATTGGCAACTAAATAGCGCATGACGGCAAGAGTCGTCTGACGAATGTGCGGAATTGGTTGAGCAAAATGTCCCAATGATGATGCGGGTTGCACATATGATCTTCACGGCAAGCCGAACGTTTCGAGCCGAGTTGGAGTGAGTACTCTACCTGGGCTTAATCAGCAGGTAGATGTTGATTAAGCCAATAGTGTCGGAAATGTAAGCGAGGTTCCGTCTCGCAAACCACCTGATGCTGTCGACTTATCTATCTGGGACTGCCCCATTGGTATCTGCCGAACGCAAGCCATCTATATGAGTAGTTACTGATCGGTGAAACTATGTATTCCTTCCAGGGGGGGCCTTATTCCATCATGCCGTTAGTGCATGAGGATGTTACCAGTATCGACTGGATGTATGACCGAAGCTTTATGCAAACCCCGAGGATACCAGTGGAGCTTGTGACTATGGAGGCTTGAGATGAGTAGGTAGCCTGTCTACTATGATTGTTTTGGTCTTGTCGTTATACGTCTAGTGTTGAATCTGCTTGCACGCCAATACGCTCTGTTCACGCCGCCAGTAACTTCACAAGTTTCACTACACGCTCAGGTTCCAAGTTCAGGAAAGTTCGATAATCGTCCAAGAAAGGCAGCCAATTTTATATACTAAAACACAAAACCCCGCCCGGTCGCCCGGCGGGGTTTCCGCGTTTTACGGAGCGTAAATTAGCACAGACACCCATTCTGTAAAGACCGTTGATAAGATTATATTGAGCTCTAAAATTTAAGGCATGCCGGAAATATCTCCGACATGCCCATCTGTACGTTTGTCAGTCCAGGAGATTGCTCTACCAGGACACGTCACTATTACCCCTGGGGATAATAACCGGAGTAACTACTCCACCGTTACTTTCGGCAGAACAGATGCCTGTGATCGTCACAAACGATGTGCCGCCGATGGAATTGCTCACGTGAGACAGGTCCACCTTGATGTTCGAGCCTGAACCGTCATTAATCACAATATAACCAGAGTGAGTATTGTCGACCACAGCTCCCCATGTTCTCACGAGGATACCGACATTGCCTACCCCGGTACCATCGGTGATGCTTGTGCCGCCGATGGCCTTGTTCGTCATTCCGAGAGGAAGAATCGATCCACTGCCGATAATCTCAGGCGCTGATGTGGCAGTAATCTGCCGCTCACCATTTGATGTTCCCATGACTCCGGTCAGAGTGACTTTGCTTCCTATTACGACAGCATCGTTAGATATGACCTTAATACCGCTCTGTCTGTTGATCTCCTCCATATAGAATGAGCCATTGAATACAGCAGTTACGATCATACCATTGGTTATTGAGACGCTGGTGCCATCATCTTCAGACTTGGCGGCAGCTATAGAGTCGACATCCACCGGCGGCATTGATACTGTGCCGTCATCAGGATTCCACCATATTGTGCCGTTCGCGTCTTCGGTGACGTCAGGAACACCATCACCATCGGTATCGACATCGGTCGTATTGGTCGCAACTATGATCTCTTTCTTCCACTCGATGTTGTTGAGATCGTGGAACCAGGTGGTATCCTTGACTATGTCATAGTAGAGATCGTATTTACCGTTTGTGGACGGAGCTACGATGCTCACATTAAATGTCACGGTTCCGCCAGGAGCAACTGAACCGGACGGGATGGTGAACCGGGTCGAACCATAATTGGAGTTCGCGACTGTTGCGCCGGAATTCACGATGGCATAACCGAGCTTATATAGACTCGCTGCAGTCCATGTATCCCAGCCGTCATTACGAACGGTAACCGTAGCCGAGTAAGTATGGCCACTAGCCATAATCCGCGGGATCGTATCGCCGACCCAAGCCGCACGATAGTTGTTGTTGCCGCCCAGGTAATAGCGCAGCAGATAGTAAAACGTAGGAGCATCGAGGAACTGATGGTTATTTGTGGTTCCCCAATAATCTCTTAGATTCTTCATAAAGGTCGGTGTCCAGAGACAGGTCTCATACGAGGCGAAATTCACACCGGTCGCATTGTTGATAACGCTCGTCGAGTATCCGCCGAAATCACCTCCATTGTGGCTGAATGGAACATTGTCTATGATCTGCTGACTGTAAATAGATCCAACACCATCGCCACTGAAAGATGTATACATCGACAGATCGCTCTGGCTGTAACCTGTCCAGTTCAACCATCCGATTATAGAGTAATCAAGGATGCGGAAGTAATCACGGCAATGCTTCTGCCATACAGGTCGGATGGCGGTAGATAGCTGGCTCGGGAAAAGATAGCCAGCCCCGGCATCCCAACAAATAAAGAAGTCATGATCGGTCTTGTGGCGATAGAAATAGTCAAACGCTACAGAGGCTCTGTCAATGAGGTTGGGGTCGATTCCCCAGTTGCAATAGACCTGCCCTCTGTTCGAGTCGTCCCAGATTGGTAGACAATTCTTTTGACTATGGTATCCGAGTTGATTAAGAATCCAAGCTGGACCATCATAATCACCCAGACCCATCATTATGTAATTGCCGTCGGGAACAGTTCCGCTTGCATTGATCAAGCCACGCGAAACCATATCACTGTATTTCGGTGGTGGATTATTGACGTATCTGCGCTGCATTACCTCAGGCTTAAGCGCATAATAGAACGATGAGTTCGTAACCCAGCACGGAGAAGGAGCAGTTGGTTCCGAATATGCATTATACGAAGTGTTCATTTTGATAAATTCATATTCGGTTGATGACGGACTGTGGCCTCCTCCGACATCGCTAGTATATTTGCAATCCCAGATAGGGAATCCACAGAACTCAATCATCTTGTTACTGCCTGTCTGAACATTGCATGCAGACAGAATAGCAGCGTATGTGTTCCTGTCTGTTCCAACAGGCTGGTTGCGATCATCTAGAGGCGTTTCATCACCCCAAGGAGAAAGGTCAAAGCAAAACGCTTTTCGCTGAACAGCATAGTCCAGATTAGAAAGCTGACAATTCATATCATTACGCCCTATTGATAACGCATATTCATCTAGGGTATATGACAATACTGTCGGATTGCAACGTCCTGTGTCGAGGTAATTAACCTTAGCCCAGATATAGGCATCACACTTGGCACTGCCGCTTGAAGCAACACCGTTGGTTCCCCAGATCGTGCCGGTTCCGGTGAATTTGCCGGAGAGATCTATAAGCACCGGCAGCCCCTTGGTGACGGTGAGGTAAGTATACAGCGAGTCGGGCGATGTGTCTTTGCGCACCGCAATAGCATTCTCGCAAGCGGCAGCGGTCGTCGCAGCAAGGCTGGTGGAGAAGACACCATCGATGTCATCATAGACCACTACGCCGTTGATGAGCGACCTGTAAGTGTCAATAAGTTTCCCGACGCATGCATTAGCTCCGATAGTGGCAACATTGGCCGTAACGTTCGCTGAAGTCCAGCCCTCACAGAGCCCACCCGGCTCGGTCAGCCGATTCAACCACAAGGAGTCATCCGTCTGCATGCTTGGAATATCAAAGTAGGTTACCATTACTCTTGGAGCTACACGATTGGCGAGGCCTTGGATACATGCAACAGCGTGTTGAATGTCATATCGTTTAGTGCCATCACCCCAGCCGGCAGCTTCGAAGTCAAAGAACTGGATTACTGGTTTTGTTACTGATTCAACTACCGTCGAAGATGACATATTCAGACTGTCCCAGTAAACACAGTTACCGTAGTCGCAGAACAATCCCACATAACCGCCATTCATATTCTGAGAGTCGATCACATCTATCATCTTCTCGCCATTGAATAGCACTGTATGGCGGCTACCACTTACCTTCAATTGTATCTCGGCGCCCAACCATCCGTTGCTGCCGAGTGATACGGGGGCGGAGGCTATTACGGCATCATTATATTTGAGCTCAATATTCGCATTACCATAATCATCATAACTCGGAGCCGTGCAGCAAAGGAAATAACCCTTGTGATATACGCCAGACTCTGTCTGACGATATGCAATACCGGCCCACTGAGAGCTCTGACTCTGTTCCCAGGTCATTGTGACGGACATATCGAAGTTAGCTGGCGCAAAACCACGTCCAAGATATGCGCCACAGTAGGATGTTTCGCTCCCTGAAGAAGGGTTGAGAAGCAGCTTATGGCCTAGAATCGAAGAATTGGCGTTCGCGGTTGTCTTTACCCACGGAACCAAATTTGAGTCTTCGGTTGTGCCGAGCGAGGAATTATCAGCTCTATCGAATGTGTCGTAGACACTCCACGAAGATGCTGGATCGTCATCCGATGGCATCATTGATATATCCAGTGTCGTTGATCCATTCACCATCACATTATATGTGTTAGCATTTGGTGCAGAGTGGTATGGATTGTAGCCACTAGCATTAGCTGACACATTCCACGCTCCGTGATTAATTCCGCTGAAGCTATACACACCGCTTGAATTACTCGTCGTTGTGAAAGTCTGCGTGCCGGATGAAGCCTTAACAGCCGCCCCAGAAACAGGATTTCCACTCACACCATTTGTCACAGTTCCCGTAAGGATACTGGGGGTAACATCCTCTACACTCACATCAGTGAAGTATATATTGCCCGCACTCCATCCGCGGAAATACCAGTTCGCATAGCATGTTGAAGAATCAGCAATCCAGTCAGCACTATAGGTAGTCCATGTTGGACTCAGATTCAATTCGCTCCATAGAACATTCGTTTGAACAATTGCAGCATTG
>JAJFTD010000181.1 GCA_021373255.1 bacterium | reverse complement strand
TGCTGCGTTGCAGCCGACATCTGCTCGATTTGCAGCACGATACCGGCAACAGCATCCTGAATCTGCTTCAAAGCCTCGCCAGCGTGGTTCGCAAGCTGCGTACCTTCAGCCACTTCATGGCTGCCCTGGTTCATAGCCTCGACTGCCTGGTTTGTCATAACCTGAATGTTACCTATGAGATCGGCTATCTCACCTGTGGCCTTGGAGCTTCGCTCCGCGAGCTTTCTCACTTCATCAGCAACAACAGCAAAGCCCTTGCCATGCTCACCGGCTCTGGCAGCCTCGATTGCGGCGTTAAGGGCAAGAAGATTGGTCTGCTCTGCTATATCGTCTATTGTCTCCACGATAGTGCCGATTTGCTGGCTGCTGTCACCCAGTTGCCTGACCATATCCGCAACTTTGTCAGTTGCTTCTTTTATTCTATCCAGTCCACTAACAGCCTCAGCCACCTGCTTGCCGCCAGTGGTTGCGATTTCGCTTACCTGCTGGCCATTCGCTGCTGAATCTTGAGAGAGTTTAGCAACCTCGGCAATCGCAGTAGTGATCTGTTGGACCACCTCGACTGTATTTTCCACCGTCTTGGCCTGTAGCTGAGCGCCCGATGCCACTTCTTGAATAGCGCTGCCAAGTGTATCCATCGCCGTAGTGCTTGCCTGCACTGTTCTCGACTGGTCCTGGCTTCCCTGGGCAACCTGGCTCACGGTTTCAGCTATCTGTTGGGTGCCTTGAGTGACTCCTTCGGCAGTGGCAGAAAGCTCCTGGGATGAGGCAGCTACAGTATCCGCATTACGCCTCACATTACCGACCACACCACGTAGATTGCCTATCATCTTTTGGAAACTCGCACATAATGAGCCGATTTCGTCTTGCGACGTACTCTCTATATTCACCCTCAGATCGCCATCAGCAACTTTCTCCGCAGCCGCAGCCAGAGCCCTTACCGGGGTACCGATCATTCTGGAAATAAACATGCCCATGCCTAGTCCAAGCATCACGCAACCGATTATCAGCACGATCATAAACGCCCTGCTGCGCTTATAGATGTTTGTTGTCTCATCTGAAGTCTGCTTTGCATTTACTTCCTTGGTCTTGGAAATGCGTGACATCAGATCATCAAGGGCATCAGCGGTCTCTCTTCCTATGCCAAATGCCATATCTACAGTCGCGCGCTTGCTTTGAAGTTTTTCATTCTGGGCCATCTGAGCTATCTGGTAATGAACCTCTTTATACGTCTCCCACTTCTGGTCGAACTGCGTCAATAGCCTTTTGCCCTTTGCAGTGTATATCAGCGGCTTTGCCTTATCAATATCGGTTTCCAGCATCTTGATATACTTATGGAAGTTCCGAATGTGTCCATCTCGCTGGCTCTTTTCACTCGACAAAAGGAAGTTTTTCTCTGCCCTACCGATGTATATAAGATCGATATTAGCTTCCTTGATATAGGATAACCCCACCAGTTCCTTGGCATACATGTCGCCAGCCAGTGCATCAATCCGGGCCATGTTCTTAATCCCCATGAACCCAACAAACCCAGTCATCGCCGATAGGCAGATAAATGCCAATATCAGCTTCTGCCCAATCTTAAGGTTGCAGAACCATTGCATAGCCGATCCTCCAATTCATCTCAGTGCATAGTCCTTAACCCGCATTATTATGGTTTACTGCAGTTCGTGCATAACGCGAGTTAATGGCGTAATTGGTAACCAACCGTTATATTTGGGTTTGTTGACCCGCAAGCACCTCACGGCAATCCGTGAATTTTCTCACAATACCAATATTATGCATAGTGAACTGGACGCACTAAGGCCACAATAAGTTCTGGGTGGCTTCTAAATTCACCCTATAACTTATATTGACGATCTACCAATTCCGGCCTTTGAACCAGTGTTAGTAGTGATCTGCGGAATGATTGTGAGGTAGCTAGTGCAAGCCAAAATAAACATTTTAGTAGTTGATAAGATTCCTATCGTGCGATGGGGTCTTAAGGAGTATTTTGCCGATCACCATAACATCGCAGTCATAGCAACTGCAGAATCCTACTCGGAAGCGTTATCTATAATGAGATCAACGAAGCCGGATGTGGTTGTATTGGATATGTTCAGCGCAGATACGGATGCTGTCTACGAGCTGGTTACACGGGTATGCGTACAAGTAGTGGCTTTCAGCGACATTGATACATGGGATGATGCCGAAGCGTTCTTCGAAGCAGGGGGCATGGGACTGGTCCACAAGACCTCCCCATTAGACGATCTGGCAAAAGCAATTGAGGCTGCAGCCAATAAGCAAAAATGGATTGCTCCCGCCCTGCGAACAATCGATCCAACCCCAATCAGTAAGGGTGTTGACAGCGAACTCACAAAGAGAGAATCTGAAATCGTTACGCTTATCACAAAAGGGCTCACCAGTAAGCAGATAGCTGAACAGCTTTGCCTAAGCATCAATACTGTCGAGAGCCATAGAAAGAGCGTGTTTAGGAAGCTCAAAGTGCGTCACTGCGCTCAGTTGGTGCACTACGCGCTAACCAGCGGGCTTGATGATCAGCCATCACGGAGTTAGAGTGATACTTCGCCTATTGTGTAGAACGAACCGGTGACCAGGATCAGGTCTTTCTCACCGGCAATTTCCAGAGCTCGGCGGACTGCATTGGGCACACGCTCCACAACTTCAACATCGTCAAGGAATGTACGGGCGCTTTCAGCCAACTCTTGAGCGGGCAGGGCTTTAGACCACTGGGATTGCGTGGCGATGATATGCGAGGCTAGAGGAGCAAGATTTGATAGGACACCCTCGGCTGAATGGGTGCTGAGCATACCTATCACCAGGATCAGTTTTTCGTAGGTAAATTTGTCGTGAATTGCCTTGGCTAAGTTGTGTGCGGCGTCGGTGTTGTGGGCACCATCGATCACCACAGTGGGCTTGTCCTGAAGAACCTCCAGGCGGCCGGGAATGTAGGCATTGGCAATACCCGCTTGTACTGCAGGCTCGGGCACCCGCACCTCATACCTTGCAAGCGCAAGCACAGCGGCAACAGCCGTGGCGGCGTTAGTATGCTGAAATTGGCCGAGCAATCCGGGACGCAGGTTGAGCATGTGCACTTCAGGGCCGTTAAATGAAAAGTTGCCATCCTTGCTGATATAACGGAACTGCACGTCGGCGCTTGGAGAGCCCTGCTTGCGGGCTTGTGACCTCATCACCCGCCACACCTCCGCACCTTCTTCGCGCGCCCGGCGCAATATCACCCTCCAAGCGTCCTCATCCTCAGCAGCAGTCACGACCACCGTGCCTGTTTTAATAATTCCAGCCTTCTCAAACGCGATCTTCTCGACAGTATGCCCCAACCGCTCGGTATGGTCCAAGCTGACATTTGTGATAACAGCAACCAGCGGCTCGACTATGTTGGTAGCGTCGAACCGTCCGCCCATCCCGACTTCCATTACCGCGAAATCCACCATCCGCCGGGCAAAATAGAGATACGCAGCCATGGTCTTCACTTCAAACTCGGTCACAGGGCCCAATTCAGTCTGGCTGATTTTGTCTACAACTGGCTTGATGTCGCTTATGAGCTCGGCAAATTCTTCCCTGCCGATCACACGGCCGTCGATCTGGATGCGCTCTCGCAGGTCGTGAACATACGGGGAGACATACAACGCGGTCCTGTAGCCTGCTTCGCTGAGGATGTTTTGGATAAAAGTAGAAGTGGAACCCTTGCCATTGGTTCCGCCAACGTGGATTACCCTGAGATGCTTGTGCGGGCTGCCGAGAGCTTCCGAGAGCGCTTTGATTCTGTCTAAACCAAACTTGATCCCGAATTTCATGAGCCCATCCAGGTAATTTACCGCCTGGTCGTAGGTCATTATTTCACTCATTCAGCTTGCTCTCAGCTTCTCAATAATTCTGTCCACATTCACAAACCCATCCACCATCTTCTCTGCCTGCTGGATCTTCTCAAAATCTCCCGGTCTGATCTTCACAATGAGTTTGGCGATTTTGGAAGCAACAGTATATGTATCACAATCCACCAGAATAACCGGAATAGATGTCCGGTGGACCAGGTCCATAATACTCGGCTGCGGCGGCGTGCCGCCCGTAAGTATCATACCCGCAATGCAAGGATCACCCGTCTCTCCCAATATGCATGAACTCATTGCCGCAAGGATAATATCCTCGCGCGTGCCCGGAGTTATGAGAAGCGAATCACTGCTCATATACTCCAGCGCCTGGTGGGGCGGCATCGCGCCGATAACCATTTTCCGCACGATGTTGCCAAGCCCACACTCACCGCTCAGCACCTCACCGTCGATATCTTCAAGCAACTGCTCGACCGTCGGCGCCGATAGCATGGGGCGAAAAGGCATAACACCCAGGACTTCGAGCCCTTTGCGCTCCAGCCCACGAGTCACGTAATGCTTTACCTTATCGTATTTTTCCTCTTCGACTTTGTTGACTATCACGCCGATAATCTCCACTCCGGCGGCATCGAACATGGCTTTGTTTAGCATTATCTCATCGATAGGTCGGCCAATGCCTCCCGATGAGACAATAACAGCTTTGCACCTGAGCATGGCGGCAACGTCACCGTTGGACATATCGAACACCGACCCCACCCCGGCATGCCCCGTCCCCTCAACCACAACTATCTCCTTGCCCATTGCTATGCGGGTGAATGCTTCCATTATATGATCAACAAGATCAGTCCGATCAGGATTGTCGATGTAATTTTCGGTGAAATGCCTGGGGACGGCTATGGGGGACATATCCTCAACATCGCCTCTGAGGCCATAAACCTGCTTTACCAGCAGAGCATCCTCATCGACTTTGTGGCCATTGATCTCGATATAGCGCTGCCCTACAGGCTTGATGTAACCGATGCTCCCAACACGTTTCTTCAAAGCCGCGATCAGGCCCAGGCACGTGATGGTCTTGCCGTCATTCTGCCGTGTAGCGCCCACATAGAGACTTCTCATGATTACGAGTTGCCCTTGGGTGCAGCACTTTTCACATCCAGATAGTCAGCCTTGATGGGAACACCCACACCATCGTTCTTGCCGATGACGGTGATCCTGCTTCCCTGGGCGATTCCCTCGGGGATTCTGTCGAGAAGCACCAGCTTGGTCCTGCCTGAAACAGCAACCGGCTTGGTTCCCGGAAGGGTGACGCTATCTACAGACATATTGAGGCTCTTGGCAAGCCAATCGACGGACATAACAGCTCCAGAAAGCTCGATCTGCCCTTTCTTCAACGGCGGGATGACCTTTACTATCGCCTTGGGTTGCTTAGGTTTGGGTGCCTGGACTACAGGCTTAGCCGGGCGAAGCGCAGGCTGAGGCGGTGTCGCAATTACCGGCGGGACTTTCACCGGCTCAGGCGCTTGTGCAACTTCCGGCTGCTTCGGGAAGCGCTTGATGGAGAGTGCAAACTGCTCGGCCCGCTTGCGCGTGTCGCTGCTCGCATCTACCGGCCCCATAACACCCACTGACAGTACCTGGGAAGATTCTGCATCAAGCGGTGTCATAGCAAGGCTGAGAATTGCCGTTTTTCCACCCATAGCTTTGGCAAGAAACGGTGCAGAGGCCACAGTGCGTCCATCTAGCTGTATAATCCGTGTGTAGCCCTTAATCAGCTCTTCTCCGGCAAGGTCTATCTCCCAGCGTTTCGGCGCAGGCTTCTGGTTCGCAGCCGCCTTCATCTCCGACTGTATCACCCTTTCGATTTCAGTGGAAACCAGAGCATCCTGAGGAGCGTTGGTGACCTTTACTATATAGACAAAGCGGCCTTGAACATAAGCCTCTGAGCTTACTTCATCTCCCTGAACCGGTACTTCATGTTTTTCGAGCGGCGAAGGGATATCCAGTTTTATGCCCCATTTCGACAGCATAACCGGCTGAAGACTGCCAGCCTGAACACAAACACTCGCCAGTGCGAGCATGGAGCACAAGGCCAATCTAACTTGGAGCATGAGCTACTTTACCTCTTGGTTTCCTCTACCTCAATAACCATTTGCACTAGGCCAGCGTTTCCAGGAAACCATTTACTTCACGGAAAAGATAATCATAAGCTGCATCCATACGCGGTTCGAGCACCGAGAGATCATTGAACGGATTAGGATGCTGCACATCGAGTTCTACATATAGCTGCGTAAGGTCGCTGAAGAATGGCTCGATCTTCAGCTCGTGGACGCCATCCTGGTGCAAAACAATACGCAAACCCACACCTTGTCTTCCAGGGCCCAGCAGGTCCAGATTATCCACAACAGCAGCAAGTGCCGAGCTCTCAACCAGTTCAGCCGCATTTCTTCCGCTTTCCACCGGCAGGAATGCAGTCAATTTGATACCGAATGTCATGAATTGCGGGATTTTTAGCTTGTCCTGCGCCAGCCGGAACAGATCGAGAGCTTTCTCCTTTGAAGACTGGAAGTAGTCGACATTATCATTCACCTGCATCCGGGTAGTTTGGATGAAAAAGTCACCATTCGGGTTGGCCATTCTGCCCCCGTCAGGCAGGTGCTGAAGTGACTGAAACGGGTATCGTTCGGTTATATCCGCATATATGCGATTAACCTGCTGTTGCTGCAATTGGTAGGGCGGATACACCACCCCCGCAGTCATTCTGCGGCAAGTCAAGAGTTCTGTTCTCATAGGTCTCCACACTCGGTGTTTCGGGAACTTGTTCTCGAAACTGGAACGCGCTGTCGCGCTTAAGGGTGTTTCGGGAACTTGTTCCCGAAACAGGGAACGCGCTTTCGCGCTTATCGGTCATTATCAACTGATTGTACACCAGGTGCGAAAGACCGTCAAGGATAACACGGCACCCGCAAAGATGATATTGGGAACATGCTAACCAATTTCACGTCCTATAGTTATGGAACATGAACATTCACTTGCGGCTGATCGTTACAATATGTGACGATACTTGCCAAAATTGACACGTGGACTCTGTGTGGTATAATCCAATTGGTGCAGTATATCTGAAGTATTCCAGCCCGCGTTATTCATGATCACTTTTTACTACATTATCAGGCGCTCATGAATGGTGCGGACCGGGTTGAACGAGCGCCGGGGCTGTTAATCCCGGCATTTTTTGTTATGAGGGACTAGATGCGGACTATTCATAAAATCGCTATAGGCTTGCTGGTTGCGCTGTGTTTCACCTCAGGTTATAGAATGAGGTTGAACAGTATTACTCACGAGCAAGCTGCCCAAGCGCAGCAGAGCGCACCGGTGCTTGCGCCGGGAACACAGATCGCCTCCGTTGGGCTGCAGGGTGCAGCCAACATCGATTTCAAGCCCATTGAGACGCTATACAGTGTAGTTAAGAACCTGCGAGAGCACTACGTTGAGCAGCTTACCCCAAAAGACGAGGGCAAAATGACTCACGACGCCCTCAAGGTAATGCTTGGCTCGCTAAACGACGTCAATACCCGGTTTGTAGACGCCGATGGAAACAAGGTAATAGATGATGCTCAGGAAGGCAAATTCCACGGTGTGGGTGCAGTTCTCGGCATCAAACGAATCAAATCCAACGGTATCACCGAAGAACACCTGCTATTGATATCCCCAATCCCGGGTGGACCAGCCGCCGCAGCCGGCCTTAAAGCCGGGGACGATATAGTGGCGGTGAATGGTAAAAATGTGCTGCCATTCGACCCATACCAGAGAGCCAACAAAATAATCAAAGACAGTCGCAACGGTAAGACAAACCGACTCATTCTTCGCAAAGAACTAGAGTCAGAGCAAAAGCGACTGGACAACGGCATGCTGATCACCGAGGCGATGGACCAGCTTACCACCAAGGACAAGGACAACGTTGACCTGACAGTAGTCCGCAAGGGTTCGCCCAAAGAGATCAAGGTCAAGCTCGAACCCAAGGTGTTCATGGTTGAACCGGTAGCTAGTTCCGTGATCGAAAACGGTGCATTTGGATACATCAAAATCAACTTCCTCGGCCGCAAGACCGGCGAGCAATTCACCAGTGCGGTTCAGAATTTGAAAGCAAAGAAAACCAAAGGCCTTGTGCTTGATCTGCGCGACGTCGCAGGCGGGGAAGTTGATTCGGCTTTGCAAGTGGCCGCTGATCTCACTCCTGGTAAGAGACTAGCTTACGTGGTGAAGTCGAGGGACAGAAAATCGAGTATTAATATTCCTTCTGTCAGCAGCGAGGACATCTGGCACGAGCCACTGGTGGTGCTTGTGAACTCGGGCACAGCTCGCACTTCAGAGCTCATCGCATCAGTAGTGAAGGATAGCAGAGCAGGGCGACTAGTAGGCGAGACCACTTATGGAGATTCCGCTTACACAACATTTATTGAACAACCGGATGGCTCCGCAGTAATTATGACCACAGGTAAGTTTCTCACCTCCGCAGGCACGGATTACACCGGCAAGGGTATCAAGGTAGATGTTCAAGTAGGGTCCGGATCGGATGATATACAATTGAAAGAAGCCGTTAAGCTGCTTGCTTCCGGCGGACAGAGGAGCTAAACGCAATGAAAAAGCTGCGGATTGAGATAATAATACCGCTTGTATTTACGATGTTTGCGGCATTTATGTTCGGATTTACGGCGCCCGATGTCAGCGCCAGCGGGTTTAGCTTGTCCAAGTGGATTGCCAGCCTGGAACTACTGCCGCAGAGGCTGGAGTATGCCGGAGCACGCACAGAAAGTAACTCTGACGCTAATGCACTTCCGTTGATCGATACCTACTCGGAAGTTATGGAGCGACTGAAGTCGGACTACTACGGCAGCAAAGTAGATGAGCGGGAACTCACCTACAGCGCCATCAGAGGTGTACTGCACGCACTGGGAGATCCATTCACACGGTTCCTTGACCCCGATGAATACAAGAAGATGCGCGAGGAGAACGAGGGCAACTTCATAGGCATAGGCGCTCAACTCGACACCAACAAAAAGGGTGAGATATTCGTAAAGGAGCCTCTACCTAACACTCCCGCTATCACCGCCGGAGTGAAGACCAATGATGTTATCACTGCGGTGGATGATAAAATTATCAAAGGCATGGACATAGAGGATGTAGTCAAATTGATCCGTGGCCCCGAGGGGACCAAGGTCAAGTTGACAATGCGGCGTCCAGGCCGGACCAAACCGATGAATGTGGTAATCACGCGGCGGATCGTGCAGTTCCAGATGGTCAAGTCGATGATGGCTGACCCGAAGAACGGCATAGGTTACATACGGCTTTATCAGTTCAATGAGCAGAGCGACCCGCAATTCAATGATGCTATGACCGCACTCGAGAAGAAACATATCAAGGGTTTGATCCTTGACCTGCGCGGTAACCCCGGTGGACTGCTGCAAGTGGCTGTTGACATAGGCAGCCGCTTTATCAACAGCGGACCTGTGGTAATTATCCAGGAACGCGGCGGGCGAAAGAACCCGCTGTATGTTGAGGAAGAGAAGCACAACCACAAGCGTTACCCGCTGGTGGTTCTGGTGGACAAGAGCAGCGCCAGCGCGTCGGAAATCGTGTCGGGCGCAATTAAGGACACGAAGTCTGGAACGCTGGTGGGAACGGTAACATTCGGCAAGGGACGGGTGCAAACCATCATGCCTATGCAGGATGGCTCAGCGGTCGCCATCACGACTGCGAAGTACCTAACGCCCAACGGCACTGATATACACCATAAGGGTATATCCCCGGATTACTTTGTTGAGCAGCCTGACCCGGAAACGGTGATAGCGAAACTACCGAAGGCCAAGCAGGATGATTACGATCCGATGGATCCGAAGTATGATGTTCAGCTCAACGAAGCAGTGAAGGTGATGAAAGTGAAGATGGGCATCTTGCCTAAGAATACACTAGATAAACTCAAGACGACCGCCAAAGCAGTAAAGAAATAGTGACTGCTGAACTATAAACGCAATACGGCTCCAGGCTGCACAAGTCTGGGGCCGTTTTTATTGAAGCTGAGAAGCGTGATAAAGAACATCCCAATCGGTAGAAGCACTTGTTGCCAGGATGTAGGAGAGGAATTCATCATGGGAATTGGGTGTGTAATCTGGATCTACAAGTTCAATGCCCAACACACCAGTGGCGGCGATAAAGTCACCTACATTTACTTCCACAGGCCCATTACTCATCAGTGTAGCCCTGACACCAAGCGGCGTATAGGGATCAGCCTGCAGGCCGGAGCCATCATCAAAGTAGACTGTGATAGTGTTGTTATAATAATCCATAACAGAATCAGTAACTTTGCCCCATAACCGCATTCTGGAACCCACATTGCACAACCCAGTGGAAGCATAGAATGATGGCTGGTTGGAGGTCATGCCACCTATCGAGCGCTGCGACATACCATAGGCATTCGGGATATCAAACGGCCCAGGAGTCACATTCCAATCATTTGCAAGCAGCGTCGCCTCTCCCTGCATAACCATTAAAGTGCCGGTTACCGTAATCTTATCGCCTGGTTGAGGCAAGTTGGACGCATTACAATCACAGAGTATGGCTAGACCTGCGGGGACAGTGCTTTCCTGCACATAAACCCTGTAGTAGGGTAACCCTTCATAGATCACTGCTTGTGGCTGGACTTGAGTCACCACCTTGTTCTGGAGGGTAAAACCTTTACAGTGTTTATTGGACTTCAACGAGGTGACATCTGTAACGATAGGCGCACCGAACGTTGCATCATCGATGGCGCAGACGCGTTGGGCAACTGAATCCTGCTGGCTTATGTCAAGAAAGAGCGTAACGATCCCTTCTGCGCCTGCAGTAGCGATTACACCGCCGGGATACCAGCGATCGTCATTAGTAGACGAACTGCCCATCCACCATTTGATACCCCCCGCCTCAGGATTTATGCCACCATTGGGATCAATGCCGATTCTTACATTTGTAGTACCGCTGCTGCCCAACACATACGTTGCCATGCGGGCGCACAAGGCACAAGGTGTGCCGGCTGGCCATAGAACTCTTTGATATACGCCACCGCTCTTAAAAGTCCCTTCAGCCTGAGCTCCGATGAAATATGAGCCATCCCAGGCGCGAAACGCGCCGTTGGACCAACGAGTGGTACCATTGGATGGAAATGGGCCCACCAATCCATCAATCGGATGAATGATATCGCCATAAGACGTAGAGTATTGCACCCAATGGTTGAGGCCATCCTCGAAACTTGGGTTCAAGAGCGATGTACTTGGTGCAGCAATAGTTGTGAATGTCTGATCAGCCGATGAAACGGAATTATAGCCTGTAGCCGTGGCAAGGAGCTTGAAATGATACACTGTCAATGGACTCAGGCCAGTAATCTCCGCACGATGTGTGGTGGAGGTGTTCTGATCCAGCGCAGTTGTGCTGCCATATGACATTGATAGGCCGTATGCCACTTGCCCGGTCGAGGGTCTGTCGGTAGTCCATGTTATTATGTTTCTCAAGCCCTCGGTGGTTACATTTATATTGGAAAACCCTATAGGAGTGGTAAACGTGCGGTCTCCTGAGACAGCATCAGGAACACCGTCCAATGTGCTGATGACCCTGTAGTGATATGTGCGGGAAGGCACTAGATTTTCCAGCAGAATAGTATGGTCCATCACCTTTTCAGAGCTGTCCACGTGCAGTGGATAGTTTGTATCAAAACCATATTCCACGCGAGAAGTGCTCTTGTTGCTGGTAGTCCATTTGATGGTAGCGGTGGTATCCGGGCGCAACTCATCACCGGGGACGATAGGCGCTTGTATAGACTCTATCTGCAGAATCGGCTTCCATCGGACGTTGTCCCAAAGCGTGGACATTTTTACGTCGTTGTATGATGGTATCATATACGAATTGATTGTTGGCTGAACGGCTTCTATGAACAGAGTATATGCGTTATAACCCGGAACTTGCAGCGAGACATCCGACCATCCTGGGGTATTGTTCCAACCCGCATCTACCCACTGCCAGACATCGGTTCGATCTGCATTCATTCCATTGGCAAGCCCTAGGCGCACATAACAGCCATTACTCAGCGGAAAGCCATCAAGCTCAAAATTGACGTATTGAGAAACGACTATCTCCACAGGTCCGTCCGGCCAATTAAATGACTGGCAGACGCCTCCATTGGCAGTGGTATTGTGAGATTCCAGCCCGCAGACTTTGTTGCCATCCGCTGGGGCTGATGGGGGGAGAATTGTGAACGTGGGAGACGAGCCGGTCACTGTACCTGCGACCGGCAATGCACCTAACATATCGCCGTTTGGGGCCTCGTATCTAGTCCAGCCATCGGTGCCTTCCTCAAAACTGAGGTTGTTCAGCGGACAATCAGCAGACGCGCCCGTTAATGTGGCTGTGAAAACCACGCACAGCCCTATAAGCAGAACACCTATTCTACTCACGGCCAAACGGGAAACCTCCTGCTGTTACTTAGGTTCATGTTGCGCTTACGGCAAATGGATTGTCTGAACGTCGTCGTTATTTCTCGGTCTTAGATTCGGCTGAACACTTGTGCCTACTAGCACGGTGGTTGAAATGCCTGTAACCGCTATATAGCTGCCCACTGTAGGAGAGTTTACATAATTTCCTGTGGCGAGGTTATCATAGCTTACTCTCAGCCCCACATTATCCACAGCAACCGCACCTTCATAGTGAATAGACCCATCTTTTAGACCGGATCCATCATTGACGTAGAAAAACTTGTTGGTGTCGTCCTTATAAGTAACTATGCCGAAAGACTTGATAAGGAGGCCGATGTTATTCAACCCACCACGGCTATTATCAACACCTGCAGTATATGCATTGAGCCTGCCACCGCCGACATCTCTATTAGAAAGCGCAAGCGGCTTGATAACATCCGCTCCACACACACTGGTGATAACAAGCACTAATACTGAAATAATGACCAGATATCTCATATACCCACCTCATTTCTTAATAAATTCGGTATTCAGGTCTTTTACCTGAGCTAGTGAATAGAATTCTTAACGCCTCTGCAGATTGAACTACCGGGCATGAAAGATGCTACCCCACTTGCTTTATACCTCATGAAAGACGATTTTGCAAGCAGGCTTTTAATACAATCCACATCTAATGACTATAAAACTTTCCAACCGCTGAGGCTCCCAGAAAATATTCCCAATTAACAGCCCAGCTAAACGCGCACTCGCTCACATCGTACATGAAATAGGGGCAGTTGCTCGGAGTCCCCTCCTTGCAACCGCCCCATCTGGGGGAGGTCCCCCTATTATTCATAGTGGCCGGATTTTTTGTTTACTTTCTTATTTGTTGGACTTTCAAAGGATTTACCACTGATAGGTGGATGGATCCCAATCTGCCTTGGCAGTAACAATCATAGCCAAGTTATCTTTCTTTGTCTGGAACCAGTAGCCATATCCAGGGCGAAGGAACAGGTCGACCTCACTCGGGTCTCCATCATATGTCGCCTGGAACTGACCACGCCCATCACGACCGAACATCGTTGGCGAAACCCAAGCATCGTTACCAGTAGAAGCATCTGCCCAGGTCTTCACCGTGGTGCCGTCCGTGAAATAGATGTTGTCGCCTGCAGCGAAGCTACCTTCTGCCTTGTCGAAAGGAATGACATGGTTGAATGGGCAACCAATAAGGTGCCATCCGCCCTGGTCCAAGTTCGTCCCTGTCTCCGTTCGACCTGGAAGAGAAATCCACATGTCTGTCATGGTTGTGGCGTCTGCAGGATTGCTTGGAACACCATCAGCCACTGCATCATACGTTACCTGTGTTGGTCCATCAGTGTTGTTAAGAAGATAGCCCTCGCCGAGCAAAATACTAAACGTCTCGGCGTTATCACCGTATGATAGAGGGACTTGCGAGCCAGTTGTCGGGTTAACCGCAAATAGCTTAGAATCCAGCCATTCGGTGAAATCAGGATCCCACAGATAAACCGCACGTGACTCTATAGGAACCTGGGGCGCGCTTACCAACGCCCAGCCAGGACCATAAAAATCCACCGTAACGGACCCCGCGACAGATGCGCTGGCAACAATCGCCAACATAGCAACAGCAAAGCACAATGTTCTCATCTTTTCACCTCCTTTAATTATGTTCGAGATCGAAGTAAACTTGCTCATAACATCCACCTCCCCTTTCATAGTTCTTTCTAATTGGTTGCCAAGCGCTTCCTATTCGGATGCAATACCTGTAAACCGAGAACTAAAAACTACATTTGATTGTTCGCAAGAACCTGGATAAGTGCGAGTCTTATATCAAGCATTCCCGCCCCTCTTCTGCCAGAAACCTGTATTACAGGCGAGGCGGATACTTCTCTTTCAGTCGCCCTGTGTTGAAAACAGCAGCTTCAATTTCTTTGCTACTTCCATCCCCAGATGGAGGAAAGACTGCCGCCAGCCGGAAAGACCGGCGGCAAGTTTGGTGCACCAAGTATCGTCTTGGTTAAGTTTACTTTCTGCGGCGGATGCCGAAGCCAGCGAGGCCCACGAGGCCGCTGAGCATAGCAACTATGCTGCCAGGCTCAGGAACAATCGGCTCGGTGAACGTCTGCAGGTCATAGTTAGCTGTAGCAATAAGATGCTTGCCAGAGGGAGCAGCAGCGGTGCCCACACTCGCGGTCCGAGCTACGGTTAACGAAGTCTCCCAAGCAACTGCGTTAGCGGTCCCAGTACCTCTGGCATCGTCTGTGAGTGAATAGAGCAGTGTGTAGTAACCTGCATGCTTGGCATCCTCTTCCCACAGCTTAAACGAGTCGCCCGTATTCATCTTATACATGCTGGTGTTGTAGACAACCAGATCGACTGTATCCGAAGACGTCATGGGATTCCAAATGTACATATCCCATCTCAGGTTAGCATCGGTGTAAAGAACGCGATTCTTTGTACCGATAAAGCTGCCTCCAGGTAGTGCAACGTTCACCTGCACCATCGGCGACTGCTGAGGCATCGGCCAGTCTGCAGTGCTAATGCTTGTTCCTACGCCTATGGTCGCAGCACCCGCTGTCTCACTGGAAGCCAAAGCGCCGATTCCGGCTTTGATAGACATCATCCAACCATTGTCAGCCGTTGCTGCACCAGCGGCCACCGCCATACCCAACACCATCATTCCTACGAGTCCAAAAACGATAACTTTCTTCATCAATCTACCTCCTCCTCTCGAATAAAGAGATGCTCCATTGTTGATCCCTGTGCTCTGCAACTGATTTCCCCCTTTGTAGCTTGAAAGCTTATTAGGAATTGTCGCTCACTCATATATGTGCAAATATCGTGCCAATCCCGCTAGCTGAACGGTGCACCAATGGGGAAAATTAGAGCACAAGCCTTTAAACCAGTAATACTAGCGGGGTTTACGCTGTAAAACCCACTCGAAACGAGCCGGTTGGCTTGTCGATCCAGTACCGCGTGGCCGTGCGGGTGTGGATCTTATTTACTTATCATTGCCGTGGCCCCTTAAGCGGGACTCTCTTTTGGCAGCTTTGGTGGTATACTGAACAGCAGTTCTGCCCATGTGAGGCTTCCTCACAGCCACCAGCTTTATCTTACAACCGTAATTTAGCACCAGGTATGCAGGCTGTCAAGTACGATTTCGTAATTCAGGTAATATTACCAGGTAAAGATTCGAGAAAAGGGGAGAAGGGAGTTAAGAGTTAAGAATTTGGGGAAGGCTGGTGGTGGAAAGCGAGTGTTAGGGTTACAACTCGTCCCTTCATTCTTCACTCTTCACTCTTAATTGTTTTTCAGGGGGTTGTTATGGTGCGACGAGCGGCAGTGGCTGGGATGTTTTATGATGGAGATGTTTCGGAGCTTCGGAGGAGCGTGGAGGATTGCTTTATGGGTACGTTTGGACCGGGGCGGGCGCCGGAGGTGTCTGGCGAGCGGCAGGGACGCGTGTTGGGGCTGGTTTGCCCGCATGCCGGCTACATATATTCTGGTGCGGCCGCTGCTTGGGCGTATAACGCACTTGCTGAGGACGGGGTGCCTGATATTGCTGTGATTATAGGACCGAACCACCAGGGTGTTGGGGCAGCAGTGGCCGTAGCGACTGAAGAAGACCAATGGAGCACTCCGCTCGGCGCATTGTCGATTGATATGGATGTGGCAAGGAGCATCTTGAAATCATCGCAGGCCGCTCAGGGGGATAATGTTGCCCACTTCAGAGAACACTCTATAGAAGTGCAATTACCGTTTCTGCAATACCTCGGGGCTGATAAAACGCGCATAGTGCCTATCTGCATCGCCCACGTAAGCTATCACGATGCCCTGGTGCTGCTCACCGACCTTGGAAGCGCCATCGCAAAGGCAATCAAAGGCAAAAGCGCAGTTATCATCGCCAGCACCGATTTCAGCCACTACGAATCCAAGGCCAGCGCCCAAGCCAAAGATACCGCCGCCATAGACCGTATACTCGCCATGGACCCACAAGGCTTGATACAAACCGTCCACGACAGGCAAATAACCATGTGTGGAGCTGTCGGGACCGCCATTATGCTGCAAGCATGCAAAACCCTCGGCGCCACCACCGCCCGAAAACTCACCTACTACACCTCCGGTGATGTTACCGGCGATTTGGAGCAGGTGGTGGGATATGGAGCTGTCGCAATTGAGAGTTGAGAATTATAAATTAAGAATTTGGAGAGGGTTAGCGAAGAAATGGGCGTTTGGGTTTACAGCTTGCTTTGTCCATTCATTCTTCACTCTCAATTCTTAACTCTTAATTATCTCTTTAAGTTCTTCTATTGAGGTGACCTTTACTTTCCGGCCTTGTACTTGTAATAAGTTGTCTTCTTCGAATCTTGCCAGCAGGCGGGAGAGGGTTTCGCCGGTCATGCCCAGGTGGGAGGCGAGGACTTGTTTGGGCATGCCAAGGTCTACGGTTACACCGTCGGATGCGTTGGGGGGAGTTTGGGAGAGGATATAATCGGCCAGGCGTGAGCCGGCGTCTTTTAATGTGAGCGCTTCGATGCTGCTTACTAATCTGTGAGACCATGTAGCCATGGAAGCCATTAGCTTAAAGCTGATTTCCGGGTTTTCGCGCAGGAGTTGGAGGAACTCGTCCTTTCGGAGGAGGATCACCACGGAATCTCGGATAGCCGCCGCTGAAGCCGGATAACCCCTGCCAAGGAACAGCGCAGCTTCCCCGAAACAATCCCCCGGCATCGCAACGTGAAGCACATGCTCCTTTGCGTCCGCACTTTCCTTATATATCTTCACCGCGCCCGATTCCACTATATACAGCCCATGGCACGCCTCGCCTTCGTGGAAGATTACCGTATTCCTGGGCTGATTTATGCGTTTAGCCGTGGCACGGATCAGGCGAAGAGTGCCCTCGTCCAGACTCTCAAAGAACCTGCATGACCGCATTGCAGAAAGTATGCTTTTGGATTGGAATTCGTTCATAGGGTAGATTCTATAGGACACGCGGCTGGCGGTCAAGTAAACACTCGCCCTCTTGCGTTTCAAGCCTGCTTAATATGGTAATAACCGAGTGTAATGAAGGGGACTATGCTTAAACGTCAACAGGGTTCGGAGGCGAATGTGGAGACAAAGGGACTCTTTGGATTAGCGTTGGTCTTGGGACTGGTGTTTGCTTTGGCAAGCGCGGCCGCGGCTCAGTTGATAATACCAGAGCAGACTGGGCTGGAGTATTCATTCTTCGCTGGTGCGGCGGTATCCGTCAATGATACCCTGAATAGCGAGTCCAGCCCCACCGTGGGAATCAGTTGGTATGGCCCCAATGATACAAGGCTGGGCACCGGTTCAGCCATAGGGCTATCAGCGGACTGGATCGGCATCAAACGCAACGATGGGGTTACTGTCAACCTGGTGCCGGTGTTTTTTAACTATAAACAATACGGAATAGCGATGGGCTATCGGTTGTTTACCAACTTTGGGGTCGGTATACTTGCCACAGATGATAACATCCTCGAAATGAAGCTCGATAACGGCGCAAACTTCGGCTGGACCGGAGGGTTCGGGATTGACATTACTAATGAGCTGTTCGGCCAGTTCAGGTTCATCGGAGGCAAGAACCCTGGCGACGATGGGTTAGCTACTTTTCAGATAGGATACCGGTTTTAGCCACTTAACGCCGTTTGCATAAATCGAAGGGAATTTTATCGCGAAAACGGGTGCTGGGCGTCTATAACGTGATGTTAGCCTGGCGTGAGCTTACGCCCAGCACTTGCCTTCGCAGCAACAAAGATCATCACGCCATATAATGCCACTACCCGAAAACGCGAAAAAGAATTGGGACTTGAATCGCTGAGGCACTGAATAAGAAAGTACAAGCATCCGGCGCCAGCCTTTCAGCGATTCAGGAAACATATCAAAGATAGTATATCCGGCGGTTTCGGGAAAAGGGTTTCCTGAAACAACTTGCATACAGTGCGTCCAGCGGGATGCGGCATCAGGATGCCGCACCAACATGCATTATCTCTTCGTCCCATTTCGCGTTTTCGCCCTTCGCGCTGTCGCGATTAAAAGATCCCTCGCTAAGAAAGCCCACCACGACTGCCGGACGAGTGACAACTATGTGTTTGCAACAGCCCCGATTATAAGCCGCACTACAGTGAATTTCCTGCTATTTGGGCACTTTTTGCATCCATTCTCGCGTATTTAATGTAAGAGGGGTGACTATGCGTACAGAACTAAGTTACGATAATGCCATATATTGGGCGAACCAACAGCATGAACTGCTTCAGCAGCAAGCCACTCTGGAAGTCAGGATAACAGCCCTGGAACACGAGCTGGATCGCATTGAAAAAGATATACTGGGCGACATAACGTCAGAGAAAGACGAAACCGGCAAAGCCCGGTATGGGAACGAGCAGGCGAGGAAAGCCGAAGTATCCAGGCGGCTGGCGCTGGACCCGCATTATCAGCGAGAAAGCGCGGAGATGACTATTCTGACCAAAGAAAGTATGCACTTGCAGCGCGAGGCGAAGTATGCGGGGAAGATCGTTGAAATAATGTGCACTTTTGCACAAAAGGAGCAGGAGCCGCTAATCCCGGTACCTGCAAGCGTGCTGGCCTCAATAGGCAAGCCACGAAAAGAGACAGTGCAGGTGCCAAGTATAGAGGATTTATCCGCCGATGAAGAGGAATTCCCGGCGGCTTGAATAGTATCAGAGGTGATGTGTGACCAAATCAAATAATAACACTGGGCCAATCGATCGCGACCCAAAGTGGGAGCAGATTCAGGCCGAGTTGAGTAGACCCTTTGATGGAAAGTATATAAGTGTCAGGCCAGGTGCGGTGAGCGACACCGGTCAGGCCATGCTATTGTGGTATGTTGATGCGCGCGCGGTTATGGCGCGTCTGGACCAGGCTGTGGGCCCTGAGAACTGGAGCTTCAGCTGGAATTCGGTCCCAACGAGCGAAGGTAGAGTGGCTGTTCATGGGCAATTGAGTATACTTGGTATCACCAAGGAAGATGTTGGTGAAGCCCAGGACGAGGACGAGCCGTTCAAGTCAGCTGTGTCGGATGCATTCAAGAGGTGCGCGGTCCACTTCGGGCTGGCAAGGTATCTATATGGAATGCCGCAGACTTGGTGGCCGTATGACAAGTCTCGCAGGAGGTTCAGCAATCTTAGCGAGCTGGATGCGTTTATCGAGTCCGTCACTGAGAAACTGGTGCAGGCTGGTGGGGACCCATCACAGTTAAACCCTAGGGAACTGCAGGTGGAGGCGTCCTCAACCAGCGGCAGGGCCAGCCAACAGCCTGTGGCCGAATCGACTCCCGCCCAGCAGGAGCGGATCAAAGACCTCCAGATCCATAAGTTCGGAACGTCGCCGGAATCACGCAGGAACTACGATGATTTCCAAAAAGGCGTTATAGGACGTGTATCCAAACGATCCGAATTGAAGAAACACGAAGCTGACAAGATCATCAAAGCGTTGATGGTCCTGCCGAATTATCGAGAAGAGGCTGCTTAATCTACATCCACCGGGTGCCGCGAGGCATCCGGTTTTTTATTTTGTTACGCTGCCCACTACCCAATCGACCACCTCTACATGTAATAGTGGCGAATCGTGATCTCCCCCAGGTACTTCGATATAAGCAAAGTCAGGTTTATTGCCCATTGCCGCCGCAAGAGCCCGAGTTTGAGACACAGGAATGATGGCATCGGCGGTGCCATGCATGACTACTGTCGGAACTACAATACGTGAAGCATTAAGCAATGTTGAATGTTTTTGGTAGATTTCCTGATTCGCATACGGCAGCCCGCCGTATGCGGCCTCGATGGCATCAGCTATTTCATGAAGAATGCTGCTATCAGATGCCCTGCAGAATGCGTGATAAGATGAAAGATCGGAAGCAGCGCCAAACGAAACAATCCCCGCCACGTCCTCAGGGTGAAGGATTGAATAGATGAGATTGCTTGTGCCACCCATAGAACCGCTCATAAATATGAACTTCGAGACGCCGAAATGTGCACGAACTTCCCGCAGTAAGTTGTGCAGATCGGCTGCCGCAGCAGGTCCCATCCACGAATTTCCCCTTACATTCGGGCATAAGACGCTGAAACCATGCCTGGTGCAATACCCCAACCAATGCTCCCTTATGTCAGTCCGCGTGAACAATTGATCAGCCGTAGAACCATGCCCGTGTATGGTGACAAACCACACATCGGAAGACTCGTTGGGGAGGGCCAAAGCCCAGTCTTGGAAACCATCGACTTCACTTTCAAAGTCAAGTCTCATCACACCCGGCTGCGAGTATTCTTCAGTTCTGCTGATATTCAAGACTGTGCCCATATAATACTTTCTCCTGATCCCAAGAGCCTGTTGATAGTTTTCCTTGTTGATCATTCAACTTGCCATATGCAATTACCTTGCAATAAAACTAGATAAATTCAACCAACCACCATGTGTAGCTTTATCATCAACCTCAACAGTAATGGAGGTAGAAAGCACGCTAAAGTAGAAGTACTGTTTGACAGAAGGACATATTCGGAGAACAAGCAGTGGAAAGCAACCTACTGGGGCGTTATCTACCGAGGATAGATTTCGATTCCTACAAAGATTTCAAAGAGAACTTCAATATAAATATCCCTGAGAATTTCAACTTTGGGTTCGACATCGTGGATGAGTACGCACGATTGGACCCGGAGAAAGTCGCGCTTGTGTGGTGCGATGACAATGACGACGAAGAGACCTTTACTTTTGAGGACCTCAAAAGATATAGCAACAAAGCTGCAAATTTCCTGCGGGCGCTTGGAATTGGTAAAGGCGACTCGGTAATGCTGATGCTCAAGCGGCGTTATGAGTACTGGTATATGATAGTAGCCCTGCATAAGCTGGGTGCTGTCGCCATTCCAGGGACTCACATGCTCACTGCGCGTGACTTAGAATACCGCAGCAACGCCGCAGGTATAAAGATGATCATTACAGCAGATGATGAGCACTTGATGGACGCTGTAGATGAGTCGCAAGCAGAATCCCCCACCCTGAAGCACAAGGTGGTAATCCGAGGCGCCAGGGATGATTGGCATGACCTTGACCTGGCAATGCAAAAGGCTTCCGATGTTTTTGAACGGCCAACCGGACCCGAAGCTACCACTAATGATGACACTATGTTGCTGTACTTCACATCAGGCACAACCGGCATGCCTAAAATGGTCCGGCATGATAATACCTACCCCCTCGGCCACATTCTCACAGCCAAGTATTGGCAGAATGTTCAAGACAACGGGCTGCACTTAACCGTTGCCGATACAGGCTGGGCAAAAACAGCGTGGGGCAAGATTTATGGGCAGTGGATCGCCGGGAGTGCAGTTTTTGTATATGACTACAATAATAAGTTTGATGCAAAAAAGATGCTTACCGTGCTGGAAAGATATAGCGTGACGACATTCTGCGCTCCGGCTACGGTTTACAGGATGCTTGTGCGTGAAGACCTTACTGAATATGACCTAAAGCACCTCAAGCACCTTTGCGTGGCGGGAGAACCGCTGTATCCTGAAGTTTTCGCGAGTGTCCAGGAAGCAATGGGGCTGAGTATTCACGAAGGATTCGGGCAGACCGAGACTGCTGTTGCCCTGGCTAACTTCCCCTGGATGGAAGTAAAACCAGGCTCAATGGGCAAACCATCTCCAAGTTACGATGTGGAACTACTGGATGAAGATGGCCTGCCGTGCGCTGACGGCGAAGAAGGCGAGATAATCTTTCACACCGAAATCCGCAAACCGTTCGGCATGTTCTGTGAATACTATAACAATCCGAAAATTACTAGATCAGCGTGGAGCAATGGCATCTACCGCACGGGTGATATCGCCTGGAGAGACAAGGACGGTTATTACTGGTACGTTGGCCGCGCAGATGATGCGATAAAGAGTTCAGGTTATAAGATAGGGCCGTTTGAGGTGGAGAGCGCGCTGCAGGAGCACCCAGCCGTGCATGAGTGCGCAGTCACCGGCACACCTGATCCCGTACGTGGTCAAGTAGTAAAAGCAACTATTGTTTTATCAGAAGGCTATACAGCCAGCGATGAGTTGGTAAAAGAGCTGCAGGACCACGTAAAGAAGATCACTGCTCCATACAAATACCCGCGTGTGATCGCATTTACGGAATCCTTGCCGAAGACCATCAGCGGCAAGATCAGCAGGCGCACAATCAAGCACGCCGATTTAGAAAAGGTTATGATGGGCTGATCCAGAACTGATGTATATAATGTAATGAGAGCCGGGCACTTGAAAGCCCGGCCTCTCTGACTAATTTTGAAGTATTACTCCCCGATTAACTCGGCTCCTCACGCGGGGCTTGCCAGGTGAGCCACGGCAATGCTGCAAGCCGTCCCAACTCCCCGTAAGGAGCCAGAACTAACCTACTCGTCGAACCGTCCGCGCGTTCTCCATCAAATGCGCTCAGGAAATCTTCAAGTTTCTCCCAAAAGCGCGAGAGACATGCCCGAACGGAAAACCCGCCGCCATCCGCGCCGGAAAGTGGAGTCTGTGAGCCACCATCAAAGAGAAACCGGAGATCGCGATACAATCTGATCTTCGCCTCCTCCGGTAAATCGCGTGCACGTTCCACGCGATGCATCCTCATGTGTTTCTCTATGATCCGCGACGCACGATTGGCCATACCTTGCGGCACATCCGGCATCTCAGGAAACAACTTTTTCACTTGTTTCCACCTATTTCGCATTATTCGCCAGTGGCGAATAATGCGGACTATACTGCTGTAAGGTCGCTAACTAAGCTCACCTTCTGCTCAGGACACAGCGTATTCGGCCGGAGTTCCCGACCCTGCAACTTTGATTCAAAATCCAGATGCCTGTCTATTACATCAGTCATCTTTTCTGCTTTGGAAACCAGAACATCCCAGTCTTCGGCAACCGGCAAGGGAAACTCACCAATCTCTTCGGCTGGAACTTCCGGCACCGTTTCAGTCAACAGCAAGCGGTCTACGTCCCGCATTCTTATCACCTCTCTCGTGTTGAAGGCGCCCAATGAAGGGTTACCCAGGCGCCGGTGAATATAAACGGTGGGACTGGGAACCTCATAGTAATGAAGTAGTGATGTACATTCTTCAGGCTAGCAGTCAATTTGAGGAATAATCTACTTGTATTTGCGTAACTCGGGAACATTTACGTCGTCTGATCATTCAGATAAACAGGTGCGTTAAGATTACGTGGCGGGTAGCCATATGTTAACATAGAGTGGTTGTATACTCACGGTTAACAGTTTGTGGCTTATTTGATCAGACAAGATTGATCGACCCCGATCACACCCACGGCGTAATTGGGCTCATGAGCGGGCTTACTGCACCGCAGAGCACTCACGGTGGCGCTGAAACGGTTCTGGCAGGACTGCGTAGCGCCCAGGCGTGCGAAGAGTAGTTGTGCGTTCGCCTTGGGTGGAAAGGGGGAGTTCCATTGAGAACTCTGCGACTGGGCAAATTACTCGTCTGCATGGCGCTAATCGCCATATATGTAGTTATTAATAGCACGTGTACAGTATCCGCAGCGGAACAGGCCAAGCTTAGCCCTTACTTCAACAACATCAGTGGGCAAGCCTCCGATATCGGCTGCATCAGACTCCTCGCCGATGGTGCATACGCGTGCCTGAGCCAAAAGATAGTCGTCTACAAATCCTTGCACAGCTTGTATGTCGAAGAACCTGACAGGTCCGCCGGCATCAGGGTAGAACTGGGCAATGATTATACCCCAATGCAACTCACCACAGGCAACATTATAACCGCCTCAGGAGTCCTTAGTACAATATCCGGAGAGCGTGTTTTCTATCCAGATAGTATAAGTTACGATCTCAGCGTTGTTGCTAAAGTAAGCGGGTTGGGTATGTCCAGCCCTGCCATTATGGGTTGGCCTGAATCACCCAAGGTGCCGGATGGCCCAAGAGTAACTGGTCTTATCCCCTACGGCTTGTTGATCCAGATATGGGGAAAGCCGACTACAGATGGCTTAGCCGATGAGGATGGCTCATGGTACACTTACCTCGATGACGGTTGGCACAAGAAGGATGGCACCGACGCCAACATTACAGGCATCAGAGTATACACCAGCAATATACCATCAATGAGTGGTGGCTTGGTATCAGTAATAGGCGTGCTTGGCACTAAACTTTACGACCCGACTCCTAAAGGTATTGAGGGCGATGAGATTATCATACCTTGCATTCGCACGACTTATAGCAGCGATCTTTTTACTCCAGGGACCTCGTCTAGTGCCAAGCCGACCAGCCAGATATCAGGTAAAGTACGTTTGATTGGACAGACAGCTCCCGGGGCGACTGTGCGCGTATACTCCGAGCAGGGCAGCGTAACAGTTAACAATGTGACCGACCAGTGGAGCACCTACACACTATCCAGTGTGGCAGATAATGGCGGACCGGTTGCGGCATCAGCGCCCGGCTTCACATCGGCTACACGTCTCGCTCACGGAGGCAATACCGACGTCGACTTTGAGCTTCAGCCGTCTTCGATGTATATTGAGATCACATCCAGCAAGCAATCTATAGCTGTGTGCAGCAACGATACCACTACGATTTATGCCAAGTTGCGCGACTGCAGCGGAAAAGGCATTAGCGGACGCCAGATCAAGCTCACAACATCGAGCGGTGACTTCGTCCTATCCGGCACACCGGAGATTATTCTGACCAGCAACTCTACAGGAGTCGTCTCAGCCGAACTCGCGGCGGCTACTGATGGAGCCACTATTGCCACTATCAAGGCAACGGCATATCCATCTGCTGAATGCTCAGCGGAGTTGAGTCTGCAGCTTAAGGGACCTGAAATCACACTAGCCGCCAGCCCGAATATAATCAACCAATCGGGATCATCGGTTTTGACAGCGACGATCACCAGGAACGGTGAAGTCCTTAGTGATGCTCAGATAACATTCAGCACAGACTTCGGAGCGTTCGCAGCCAATGGAAACAAGACATATACAACGGTAACAGACTCTACCGGCGTAGCTACCGCGACTCTCATTCTGACAGCTCCAGGAACTGCCAAGGTAGCAGCAAGATATATAGACATCTGCCAGCACACCACACTGAACTGGACAGCAGTATCGTATACCGCATACCCTTGGTATTCGGAGAGTATATTGAAATCCAATCCGCTTGTAGCTGACCTGAACGGTGGCGATGATGGCAAGGAAGTTGTTCTCATAACATCTTCGGGAGATCTGTTGGCATTGCACGCAGATGGGTCCTTGATGTGGAGGCGCAGCAAATTCGGATCGGGCAACAACTCACCTTCATGCGCACCGATGGATGCTGAGCGATCAGGCAAACCCTGCATTTTCGTTCCTGTTGAGAATCAACAGGCTGTATATGCTTTCTCACCTGAAGGCAAAACTCTGGCTGGCTGGCCTACGAGGAGTAAATATTCGTTCCTGAACGTGGCTGCGGCTATAGGTGATATCAACCTGGATGGTACTTCAGAGATTGTATCGGGCGATCAGTCGTGTTATGTATTTTCATGGAATCCCACAGGGCATTGGATGAACAATGCCGATGCTGATGCTTCGTGCTTGTGGATAAACCTTACAGGTACCAGCAACACGGTGATTCATAATTCCACTTGCGCGTTGGGCGACATCGATTTTGACGCGAAGAGTATGCCGGATGTGGTAGTCGGCACAGTCACTTCTCCTGGCAACCTGTATGGATTTGCTGGAGACACATGGGGCAACTACTCCTCAGAGGGGCTGAACCTTAATGATTGGCCCAAACCGGGTGGCGGGCGCATCGAATCATCCCCTGCTATCGGAGATATCGATGGAGACGGCAAAAACGATGTAGCATGGGGTGCTGAGGACAGTAACATCCACATATGGTTATCAAGCACCAATTCAGATAGGCTGTGCCCGACCGGCGGACCGGTAAAGTCATCGCCTGCACTGGCTGATTTGGATAATGACGGGAAACTGGACGTTATAGCTGGATCGGATTCAGGCTATATATTCGCATACAACTGGTTGGGGCAGGCTCCGGCTGGTTGGATCGGTGGGATCAAGCTGAATTCAACAGCAAATTATGCTATCGAGGCATCTCCAGTGGTGGGCGATGTTACCGGTGACGGCAAGATAGATGTAGTCGTTGCGTGTGAAGATGGCTTCGTTTATGCGCTCTATAATGATGGCATTCAACATCAGGAAAATGGCGACCTCACTGGCCCGGTCGCTTGGGTACAGAGTTGCATACCACCAACAGACACCGTCTCTCAACTCGTAACGGCGCCTGTAATCGATGATATTGACAATGATGGTCTCGTGGAAGTGCTGGTGGCAGGAGATAAGGGAGTATACCTGTTTAATCTCAACGTCCAGTATACGGGTAACAGCAGCCTGTATCCGTGGCCGACATTCCATCACGACAACGCTCGCACCGGCTGTACCACCCCTCTTCACGCACCGGTAAACGCGTCTATTCAGGGGTTGGTAACAAGAGGCGGACAGCCTGTTCAAGGTGCAAAGGTATATATTTACAATGCTGATGGTACATCGGTGCTAAAGCCTAATACCATTCCTGAAGAAGCCAGGAGCTACGTGCTCACGACGGCAACAACCGAGACGAATATGGCAGGTGTAGGCGCTTATTGTATCAGCCAGCTAGCGCCGAACAGAGCTTACCAAGTTAAGATCCAGGAAACTAGTGGCACGATAACTACACTCGACGTTACCGTAACTACTGGTCTTACTCGCTTGGATGTGGCATTGTAATTCGGGTGACGAGCTTGACATTTTTGAGTTCTAATTATTCCTCGTGGCCCTCGTGGAGGCCGACCATTTATTAGCCTTGAAGGGACGAAAGCAAGTCAGTCAGGGCATTAATGGGCAAAATTGGCCTGAATTTAGCAAATATTTCTTCTATTCTTGCTCATCTTGAAGGACATTCTACTTAAGCCATAGAAGAAGCAGACAGGAAGTCTGCTCGCTTGCGAGTATGGTTCCTGCCTAATCATGTGAAGGAAGGTGGACGTGCAATGGAGGCATATTGCGTAAAATGCAAGGCTAAGAGGGAAATGAAGGATGCAAAGGCTGTCACGATGAAGAATGGCAAGCCGGCTACCCAGGGCGTTTGCCCGGTCTGTGGCACCAAGATGTTCAAAATCGGTAAAGCCGAGTAAGCATCTCCCAATAGAAAGATTTATCGAAAAACGGCGGCCCCTTGTGGGTACCGCCGTTTTTCTGTACAATACCTCAACAATAGTAATACGCGATATACGTTCACGAATAATGCTGGCAGGGGTCAAGTATAGTATGCAAAAACCGATAATACTTGATGGAAGGACTATTCACCACAGGAGCGTATCGCGGCATGGCAGGAGTTCGACAGTTGAGTAAGTCGTATCAAAAAGGGTTGGAGTTCTACGACCAGGGGCTGCTGGTCGACGCGCTGGCGGCGTTTGAAGTGGTGCTGAAAGAAGCTGCACCTGACAGTCCTGAGACCAAACTGGCAAGATTTTATATTGGGGAGACCCATTTAAGGCTTGCGGAAGACAATCTGAGCCACGGAGCACGAGAACGGGCTGAGGACCATCTGAGGCAGGCTATTGTACAGAATCCGAAGTTTCCTGATTTGCACTATCAGCTCGCGGAAATCCTGGCTGAGGCAGGTGCAATTCACGAAGCAATGGTGGAATTGGAATCAGCCCTGGAGTTGAATTCAGACTATGGCAAAGCTCTTCTGTTGCTTGGGGTGTTGGCTTATCAGATCGGTGAGTACCAGGCGGGAGCAGGACACATTGCGCATGCGGTCAAGGTTGAACCAAGATATGACAGTTCATCCTACAAAGATGGGTTAGCTGCGCACAAGAAGGGTAACTACCGGGTTGCTCTGGCCTGTTTCCAAGAGCTTCCTATAACTAATATCGATGATATCTCGTTCCATCTCGGAGTCGGCAAGAAACACTACCGTACAGGCGACTATAAGAGCGCGGTGGAATCTTTCGAGCAGGCGTTGAGCCTGGAAGCCAATTACCCCGATGTCCGCAACTGGTTCGGCTTGGCACTGATGGCCTGTGGCGAACATGAGCGCGCTTATGAAGAGTTTCAAAAAGCTCTAGAGCTCAATCCGAACTACGTCGGCGCGGTAATAAACGCAGGTGTGGCTTGTGAGATGATGGGCGTGCCCGACGAAGCCGCAGGGTTCTACAAGAGAGCCCTGGAAATCGACCCTGAAAACATCGAGGCGAGAGAGCGGCTGGCTCGGAAGTAGCACTACACACATTTTGATTGAATATACAGCGGGCGGAGCCTAATTGGGCTCCGCCCGCTTTTTGTTACGCTCTGCTGAGTCACACAATCCACCATACTGTGCGCCTCGTTTCCATAATTCTGTTGCTGGGTACATAAATTACGAGGTATTACGCTGCAACAAAAGTTATCGGGGGCAACAGATGGAAAGACAAGAACTCATCAATGGTCGTAAGGCCAGCAGCTTAATAGGAATGCCGGTATATGTGCTGAACCAGGCACGGCAGGCCGGTGTGGTGAAAAGTATCATATATGATGCGGAACACAGTAGAGTGATTGGATTTGGCGTAAGAGAGCCGGGCTTTATTCCACCTGAGCCGCGTCTGATCATGTTTGATGAAGTAAGAAACCTGGGCCAGGATGCCGTGATGGTCGAAAGCGAACAATCGCTGGTCAAAGAAAAGGAAACGCCGGAGATATCAAGAGTTACGGGGCGAAGGAAGAATGTGCTGGAAACGTTGGTCCTGACTGAGAGGGGAAAGGTGCTGGGGAAGATTGCGGATGTGGTCATAGATGACAGTACAGGCGTGATTATCAGCTACGAAATAACCAGCATCTCCGGTAGCCATGGTTATCTGCCTGCGGAGAAAGTACTTAAAGTAGGACCGGATGCTGTGATTGTGGAGGGTGATGCCGAAGAAACATTCGCCCCGCAACAACCAACACCCGAGAAGACGATTGAATCCCCGCAGCCTATGCACCCACATCCGACGGCGTGCACTCCTGAACAAGAGATCGAAATGGCGCGCGGTAAAGTGGCTTCGCAGGATGTATATGACGACCGTGGAAACCTGATTGTGGCAAAAGGCGAGGAAATCACCGAGTACGTAGTGCACCAAGCGATAATTGAAGACGAAATGCACGATGTCGCAGTGGCTGCCGGTGTTGAGTGCGAAGTACCTGAGCACATGGAAGAGAGTTGATTACCTGCCGCTCACTCGGGTGATACGCAATATACGATCATCGCCCGGCCTGACGCTCCCTCTGCCATCGCGATTACTGGTGGAGACGTACAAGGCGCCATCCGGCCCCTGAACTACAGCTCGCAGACGGCCATATCGTCCCTTGTGGGTTCCAGTCTGGAACCAGCGCTCGATGCGGCTGATGGTCCTCGGCCCCGAAAGTATGACTCTCTGCAGGTGCTCCCCTCGCAGTGACGCAAAGAAGAAGTTGCCGCGTAAGTTCGGCATTTGATCCGATGTGTAGAACACAGCCAGCGCGGGTGGAACTGCCGTCCCCGGATACCACAGCACCGGAGGAACAACCCCTCGCACATCCGTTACACCCAATGTGCGAGGCCAGCCGCAGTTACCACCTCTGGGTATTATAAACACCGAGTCCATAGCCTCCAGGCCGAACTCACCAGAAGGACCGTGGTTGGTTACCCACAGGTCTCCGTTAGCCGGATTCCAAGCAAAACCTTGAACGTTACGCAAGCCGTAGGCATAGACAAGTGAATTAGAAAATGGGTTATCCGCAGGCACTTTTCCGGTTGGAGTCATTCGGAGGACCTTACCGGAAAGCGAACTTCTGTCCTGTGCACTCTCCGGCTGTCCTGCGTCACCAGTGCCCGCGTAGAGCATGCCATCAGGGCCGAAGCGAATGATTCCACCATCGTGATACGTGGCTGCGGCAATTCTAGTTACAACCGGCTTTTCATTGGTGAGTCCGTTACCGGTATCAAGGAAATAGCTGATACGATCGTAGAGGAATATTCCTGAGCTATATGTATACATCAGATAGACCCACGCAGGATTCGGATAGTTCGGATGTAGGGCAATGCCCATGAGACCTCCCTCCCCACTCCGTGCGGACTTGATAACAGCATAAGGGCTAGATCGAAGCCGACCGTTCTCTATCAATCGCACCCTGCCGGGCCGCTCAGTAACATATATCCGCTGCCGGGATACAAACACCATATCCCACGGCACCACAAGGCCCGACGCAATGGTCTGCACTCGATAGCCACTTGGAGAGGACACTTGCACTGACGCCGGCATCGGAGGCTTTTGCCCGATCAGAGGGCGACCGGGCGGCGGAAGTTTTCGCCCACCCTGACCTTCACCAGCGGGAGAAGCGATGCGAGTAGTCTCCTTATTCTTTGAACTACGGCTTGAAGTCTCTTGAGAGCTGCACCCCAAGCCAATTGCCATAGTCAACAACGCCGCAACAAATACAATACGCCGCATATTAGCCACCTCCATCAAACCCCAGATTTTATACCCGCATATGTCCCAAGCGAATGTTTGTGTGTTGGGGCTAGAAAATCACGACATAATCATTTTGTACCCCCTCGCGCTCTTGACACTCAAATACGGATATCACATAATGGTGGGGCATTGACTTGCATATATGATAGATGTTAGGAGAAGTAAACCCATGACGCTTACCACCAAACCCACTCCCGGTGATACCGGTTGGTTCGTTCACGACAGGTTCGGAATGTTCATTCACTGGGGGCTTTATGCCTTGGCTGCCAGGCACGAGTGGCTGAAGTGTTATGAACAAATCCCTGATGATGTCTATGAAAAGTACTTCAAGCACTTTGACCCCGATTTGTACGATCCCGACCTTTGGGCAAGTGCTGCCGAAAACGCCGGTATGAAATACTTCGTCATCACTACTAAACACCACGAAGGGTTTTGCCTCTGGGATTCCAAGCTAACTGATTATAAGGCCACCAATACCCCAGCCGGACGCGACCTCCTGCACCCTATGGTCGACGCGTTTCGCGCGCACAACCTGCGGACCGGTTTCTACCATTCACTGATAGACTGGCATCACCCCGATTTCATAGTGGACAACTTGCACCCTATGCACAATTCGCCCGATCGTGACAAAATGAACGAGGGTCGCGACCAGATGAGGTACGTTGACTACCTGCACGGACAGGTACGTGAGCTTCTCACGGAGTTCGGCAAGGTTGATATAATGTGGTTTGACTTCAGCTATCCAATGCCCGATGATCCCGAAGGCAGGAAGGGCAAAGGGCACACGCACTGGCGCAGCGAAGAACTACTCAAGATGATCCGAGATCTTCAGCCCAACATTATACTCGATGATCGTTTGGACTTGCCCGAAGGTTGGGACATCAAAACCCCTGAGCAGGTTCAGCCGAGGGAATGGGTAAAGGTTGACGGTCAACCGGTGGTCTGGGAGGCATGCCAGACATTTTCCGGGTCATGGGGCTATCACAGGGACGAGACAAGCTGGAAGAGTCTGGACCAGCTTGTTCAGATGCTGATCGACACCGTGAGCAAAGGTGGTAACCTGCTACTTAATGTCGGCCCCACCGGCCGCGGCGAGTTTGATGCCCGCGCTCTCGACAGGCTCAACGGCATGGGAGAATGGATGAGGTTGCACAACAAGTCGATTTACGGCTGCACACAAGCTCCGGCTGAGTTTACCGCGCCGCAAGACTGCCGTTTCACATACAACCCGGACAAGAAGCGGCTCTACGTTCACGTGTTCGCATGGCCGTTCATACATCTTCACCTAGATGGGCTTGCGGGGAAGGTGGAATACGCGCAGCTTCTAAACGACGCCTCGGAAATAAATATGCAGACACTGGAGCCAAACAAGGACACTTTGACACTTGTACTGCCCGTGCAAAAGCCGAACGTGACGGTGCCGGTCATCGAGCTATTCCTGAAATAGCATTACGATCTAGGCGATGTGGGCAGGTCTACCGCCTGTCCACATCGCCTGTGCATTTACCCGACGGAGTCACATATCTCCTCATCATCCACGACCCGATCAACCCGGCAACAAACGGTGTGAGGACAACTGCACCTCTGACCAGCACTCCTTGCACGAAGTCATCAAAATCCCAATAGTCACCGTTTACAAGATGGTATACCGGCATTGCCAGAATGGTGAACGCAAACACGAGCAGGGTATATATGCGAGCGTGGAGGCTATACGCAGGCTCTCGCCAGCCTATCCCGGCAAATAGCGCCGCAAGCGCGAATAGCAGATAAGTGCCCCCTAGTATGATCCAAGAGGCATACTTCGGCAGCGCCATCGCTAGAATCACGGTGGGAACAGCAAAAATGAGGATGATTACGAACAACTGCAACATCAACACTGCCAAACTATCGTTGTCCTGCTCATTCATGGAAACCATAAGCGGCGCCTCCGATTGTCACAGTACATGATATGTTGTGTGGGCGATTTGTCAACGGCTGATCTGTGGATTCCACCACTGCGCGCTGAACGCCTGCATAAGCTGTTCCTGCGTAGAGTTTTGACTCAAAGCTGTCATAGTAGCACGGTCGGTATCTCCGACGAACGCGATTTGAGTAGATTGCGATCCGCTCCCCGTGACTACACATCGCGTAGTTACGAACTTAACTTCGGAGTTCGCTCCAAATGTAGCCTTGGCTACGGCAGTTGCGGTGGCGATAATCGCACTTTTGTTTGCCGAGGCAAGTGGAATGGAGAATGTAACTGTAACAATACCCTGGCGGGGGTCTGCAATAGCGTCATCTACTGTAACCCCACTGCCACTCACCCCCTGGCTTTCAGATACTGCATTTGTAATACTTTGCTCGGCGGCTGTGCGATTGGTTGATCCGCCTCCTGAGCTAGAGGTGCCATCCAAACGGGTAGATGTAGATGGTCTTGAGTCTCGCGAGGATGTCATACCAGGCTCTGTAATCGGCTGATTAACAGAATAGTGCGTGGAGCGCGAAGAGGGGGTAACCGTGACACGGGTGCCCTTGGATCTATGGGAAACAAGAACGACAACCAGCACGATCAGCAGCACCGCCAACCCGGCAACCATAAACGGCAGATATTTCATCAGGTTGGCCGCAGGCTTATGTATCTGGCCATGAGTATTGCTTACTATCGACTGGTTTGCAACAAGTTGCTTCCCGCACTTTGGGCAAAAGTGAGCGGAATCATCTAAAACGATCTTACAATCATTACATTTGAGCATAGCTACAGCTCTCAACAATCAGCCACCAGCATGGTGCTGATGGCTGATTGAGTTATTTTATTAAAAAGGCTTAGCGACCATACTTATTCGCAGCCTTCACGGTCTGCGCGAGGAGCATCGCTATAGTCATCGGGCCTACGCCTCCAGGGACTGGAGTGATGTAACTGGCCCGCTTAACAGCCTCATTAAACTCTACGTCTCCAACGTCGGTTTTGGTGCCCTCGACCCTGTTATATCCGGCATCGATCACAACCGCACCCATTTTTATCCAGTCGCCTTTAATAAACTCGGCCTTGCCAATGGCTGCGACTAGAATGTCTGCACGCCGCACAACCTCCGGCAGATTTTGGGTGCGAGAGTGGCAAATGGTGACGGTTGCATTACGCTCCAAAAGCGCCAGTGCGGCGGGCTTGCCCAAGATTATGCTGCGCCCTACCACGACCGCCTCCTTGCCCTTGATCTCTATGCCGTATCTCTCCATCAGGGTGATAATACCCAGCGGAGTGCAGGAGACAAAATCCGCGTTACCAAGAACAAGCCTGCCAAGGCTCAACGCGCTGATGCCGTCGACATCCTTCTCCACCGCTACAGTGGCGAGAATATCGAGTTCGTCGAGATGCTTGGGCACAGGGTGCTGAACCAGGATACCATGCACCGTCGGGTCTTCGTTAAGCCCGCGAATAACGTCCTTGACCTGTTCCTGGGTGCTATCTTCAGGAAGCTCAATGAGATCGGAGAGCATGCCGATGGCCTCGGAAGCTTTCTTCTTCATCTTCGTATATGTGACCGACGCCGGGTCCGTACCAACCAAAATCACTGACAGCCTGGGGGTAATCCCCCGCTCGCTTTTCAGTTTCTCAACGCGTTGGGCAAGCTCAGCACGTATTTCTTTGGCAACGGCGGAGCCGTCAAGAATCTTCGCTTCCAAGTGTTTCCTCCTCCACCGGGGCGGCGTCCGATTCTTTGTTGATTTCACGAAGGAAACCAGCCAGGACGCCATTAACAAACTTTCCGGACTCTTTTGTGCTGAACTTCTTCGCGAGTTCCACGGCTTCATCAACCGCTACCACCGGCGGCACAGAATCCACATGTTTGATCTCGTAAATTGCAATGCGCAGGATATTGCGGTCAACAGCCGGCTGGCGGTCAGGAGGCCATCCCTCAGCCAGCTTGGCTATGTGGCTATCAAGCTCGGCAAGATGTGCTCTCACACCCGACGACAGCAATGCCGCGTAAGATCGAGCCTCTTCAGCCGGACCTTCTCCTCTAGCATCCAAACTGCTCAGGTCCGCAAACTCGAGCGCGGTCCCCAGCGCCTCGTCAAACGGCACTCCGCAGGTGTCCCATTGATATAAAATGTTCAAGGCGAGTTCCCTCGCCGCTCTTCGGGTCTTTTTCATACAGCAATTTTCAGTTAAGAAGGGAATCTAATCGCGAAAGCGCGACAGTGCGAAATTTGTTAGAAGGTCACAAGGTCATAAAGTCAAAAGGTTAAGAAAGTCGAAGCGATAACGCAAGTTGTTTCGGGAAACCCTTTTCCCGAAACCTCCGGGCGTACTATCTGCAACATACTCCCAGAATCGCTGAAGGGATGAATGAGATAAAACGCTGAAAGGCTAACGCTGTACACTTACACATTATAATTCAGCGTCTTCATGTCCCTTCAGCGTCTCAGCAATTCAATCCCCACTACCCCCCGTTCATCCTCCTCGGAATGAAGCTGGTGGATAACTCGCCTTTTCGGAAATATGCGTTGGACAGAATTTCTATTTGATAGCTGATGTTTGTCTTTACACCTTCAATCTCAAGTTCGCTCAGGCACCGCAGCATACGGGCAATCGCCTCGTTGCGGTCCTGGCCCCAAACGACCAGCTTCGCCAGCATCGCGTCATAATACGGCGGTATCTCATAACCACCATATATGTGGCTGTCCACACGGACCCCAATCCCACCGGGCATCGCAAGATGCTTTATTGTACCCACCGACGGACAGAAGTTGTTGGATGGATCCTCCGCAATAATACGACATTCGATGGAGTGACCATCAATCTTGATATCCTTCTGAGTAACGCTCAGCTTCTCACCCGCCGCGACCCTGATCTGTTCCTTCACAATGTCCACACCGGTCACAAATTCAGTCACAGGATGCTCCACTTGCACACGGGTGTTCATCTCCATAAAATAGAAGTCGCCCTTGCGGTCCAGCAAATACTCCACCGTTCCTGCGTTGGCATAACCCACAGTTTTGGCAAGTTTGATCGCAGCCTCACCCATCTTAGTCCTAATAGCGGGAGTAACTGCGACCGATGGAGCTTCTTCCAGGAGCTTCTGGTTTCGCCGCTGGATGGAGCATTCACGCTCTCCGAGGTATACATAATGGCCGTGCTCATCACCTATGAGCTGGATCTCGACGTGCCTCGGGTCCTCGATCTCCTTTTCCATATAGAGCTCACCATTGCCAAATGCGGACTCAGCCTCAGCCGTGGCAATTCTGAGCTGCCCAGCGAGCTCGTCCTCACTGTGCACTACGCGTATGCCGCGCCCGCCTCCACCCGCCGTAGCCTTAAGCCTGACAGGGTAGCCCATCTTGCTGGCTGTCTTGAATGCGTCCTGCTCGCTCTGAATGGTGCCTTTGCTTCCGGGAATAACCGGCACGCCGGCTTTTGCAGCGGTCTCTTTAGCCCGAGCCTTGTCACCCATCAGTTCGATGGCGCTCGCTTTGGGTCCGATAAACTTGAGGTTGCATGCTTCGCAAGCTTCGGCGAAGCTGGCCTGCTCTGAGAAGTATGCATAACCCGGATGAATCGCTTCAGCGCCGGTTATTATCGCAGCGGAGATGATATTGGGCATATTGAGGTAGCTCTCTTTATTAGGAGCAGGCCCAACACAAATGGCCTCATCCGCCATCCTGACATGCAAAGAGTTTCGGTCGGCCTCGGAATAGATCGCGACAGTGGCGATTTTCATCTCCCTGCACGCACGTATTATCCTTACTGCTATCTCACCGCGATTGGCGACC
>JAJFTD010000164.1 GCA_021373255.1 bacterium | reverse complement strand
ACACCGTTGATGCTCAGAAAGCTAGTGGTGGTTACGTGGGGCTGTTCTGTGATGAGCAAAATAGTGTTTCTTGGGACGACTTGAATATATCTTATTCGGCCCCTACAAATGTCAATTCTATCACAGATGCTAAAGCACTGGTAGATGGAACAAAAGTTGCAGTTGCCGAGACATTGGTTGCGACAATACCATCTAGCACATTCAACGATGGCAGCTATTACCTTGAGAACGTTGACCGTGCATACGGTATCAAGGTTATCAATGGTGAGGCAGTATCCGCCGGCAGCCGAATAACCGGCCTCATCGGAACGATCAACACTGATGCTAATGGCGAGCGTTATATAGACGCTTTTGATATGAATGTAGCTACGGGCGATCCGATAGGCGCCTTAGGTATGAACAACAAGGCCGCTGTTGAGTCTCTTGCCCAGGGTATGCTTGTAAATATCTGGGGCAATGTGACCTCGGTAGCTGAAGATAAGAGCTACTTCTACATAAACGATGGCAGCAATGTCAGCGACGGCACGAATGATGTCGGCATCAGAGTAGACTACTCTAATTCGACCGTAAAGAGACTTGCCACGATAGCTGTTGGTGAATCTGTTGCTATCACCGGTGTTATGGGACTTGGCAATGATGGCACAGCAACGATCAAAGTGATCAGACCCAAGTCTTCACTGGATGTTACAAATACTGTTGTAGACACAGTAACGGTTTCATCTAGCGATATGAGTTGGATATGTCAAGTTGCTGAAGGAACCGGAACCGTTGCATTCGCGACCGCTCCGGATTCTAAATATGGCAGTGGAGCTGTATTGATGACTAATGCCGCTGATGGCAGCACCAATGTCATCAACCTCAGAACTAATCTCCATGCCGGAACTAGACTTGCTGATCTTACTGAGTTGTCGATAAGCAATTACATGACTTACTTTGATACTGCAAATACCAATGCCAGAGGCGTTGGCGCTAGAATCAGCCTCGACCTGGATGGCGTGCTTGATACTGTGGATGACATAATCACATGTGATCCATGGAACGACCATCTCACTGGTTCCTATGGCTATAGTCTTTGCGCATTGAACAAGTGGGTGGCATTTGATGCACTGAATGTCGGCAGATGGTATTCCGGTAGTGGATATGCCGGATCAAGCGATGCGGGTCCCTTCATCTCGATAGCTGCATACCTTGCTGTCTATCCGGATGCTAGGATCGCATCTGTTTCCAACGGGGGACTCAGGTTCTTCATGGGCGGGTGCACACCGCATTGGGACAATGTCACAGGTTATGTCGACAATGTCCGTGTAGGAACAGTGGACGGCACGACTGTTTATAACTTCGAGTAATAAATAGGTGGCCGGTCATCGGAAGCTGAAAAGTTTTCGGTTTAGCTTCCGATGCTTTTTAGTGATGTGCGAGGTTTTGTATTTTCAAGGCCTCGCACAGTTTTAATTGGACTTACAATCAGATGAATAGTAACCGGAATGAGGCATACCAGATAAATGTCTGGTATTAACATACATTAAGTATCTTGCATTGTGAAAAAGGATTGAAAGGGAGAGGATTAGAGCATGAGATCAAAGAATCAGTTGATGTATTTGATTATTGCATGTGTGGCTCTGCTGGTTGTGTCCGGTGTGTGCGCGTATGCCACAAACTATGCCGGAAACCTGATACCAGACCCGAACCTAGAGAACCTCACTGTAGGCACAACGGCAACTCAGAGTTGGAGTTTTGAGAACTGGATATTTTTCGCCACACCCGATTCCGGTGGGAGCATGGAGGTAGTCTCTACAGCTCAGAGTGGCTCCAAAGCCATAAAGCTGACGAGAACATCGACCTCCGGCGATACCGCATTCGGCATGAACGGCGACCATTCGCTCCAGATTCCTGTTATACCTGGACATCGTTATATTGCAAAAGTATGGGCAATGTCTCCTGACGGAGCAACGATAAAGTTTCAGGTGGCATCTTTTAACAACAACCCTGACAGAGCAGGTTGGATTGGCGACACTGCATACGCTGATAATCTTCCCACAAAGTCAACATGGACTTTATATCAGATGACGTATGAGGCTCCAGCAAACGCCCTATATGCTGGTGTGGCTGTTCGAGTAAAGAATGCAAACACAAACCTCTACGTCGACAGCTTTTCGCTGGAAGACATAACAGCAATGACCAGCAATCGCTACCCCGATCCCAGCTTTGATAGTTTCGTTGCCGGTGACACCTATACCGCCAATCCGACGTATATAGGTGGAATAAAATTCTTCGCTACATCAGCGGGTTGTGGGTCTATCGCTGGGATCACTCCCGGCCATACCGGCGACACCGCCGTCAGGCTTGCACGGCTCACGACTGCTGGAGATGTTGGATTTGGCCTACAAGGGAGAAATGATAAATACTTCGCGCAGGTGCCTATTACTGGCGGACACACCTATAGAATCAGCTTCTGGGCCAGGTCGGATGATTCTGATCCTATAAGGTGGGCATTCGGCTACGCTGACGCTGCTAAAGCAAGTGTAAGTGGTGGAATAGATACCGTATATACTCCATCCACTACATGGACTCAATTCTCCGGTGATTATATTGCTCCGAGCAGTGCTGCATACGTTGGCCTGGGATTCCGCCCATGTGCTCAGACCGCTGCAAAAGTTAGAAGTGTTGATTTTGATGACATATCAGTAGTGGATATTACCCCCACTAGTGCTCTCACTGGTACAGTGACAAGTGGGGTGACTGGACAGCCAATTTCTGGAGCGACTGTGACTGTTTCATCAGCCACTCAGACTATCACAACGACAACCGATTCAAGCGGCGTCTACACTTTCAGTGGGATTTCCGGCGGTATGTGGTGGAATGTGACGACAAGTGCCAATGGCTATACAACATGGCACTCCACACCCGATCCTTCTGAATATAACGTCGCAGTACTCGGAACAATAACACAGAACATTGTAATGATGCCTGACACGTCTTGGGCCATCACAGATACTTTCACAAGATCTGCCGGAACTGACTTGGGTCACACCGAGGATGCTAATGCAATTCCTTGGGTGAAAACCACGGGTAATACATCCTCAACAATTGATACAACAGATGCCACAGCAGGGAGGCTGCGCTTTGACGTCGGCGCTTCCGCATGCGGTGCTTCCCTGGGACGCGGCTTTACACCCGCTGATTTCGATGTGTCAGTTGATATGGCATGGGATATAAATCAGCTCTACTCAGTGTGGGCAGCCTTTGCTTACCGCCAGACTACGACGGATACTTACAACCAGGGTTACTTCCTGAAGTGCCCATACACCGATGGTGATGGTAATACCACGCTCGAACTTTATTACAATGATGGCACCAATAGCACCAAGTTAGGATCAGGCACTATCCAAACGAGTTATTTGTGGGGGGATGGCGCTACCTTGAGA
>JAJFTD010000155.1 GCA_021373255.1 bacterium | reverse complement strand
AAGCTGGGCAGGTTGAACGAATTGAACAACGGGAGGAGCTTCTTCACCGCCACATCGAAATCCGAAAAATCGAGCGATAGGCGGTCACCATCCAGGCTGGCTTTTATGTCATGGAACGCATACGGAACCATCGGTGCGACTCTGTGACGCCAGAAGTCCAAGTCATAAAGCTCGACGAGTTTGCGCTTCTCTTCTAAAGTCGATGCATTGTGCTGGCGCGCGGCCTCATTGAAGTCGCATGCAAACGCCGTTCGCAAGCTGCTCACTGACGGTAGTGTGAAGTTCCACACGTGCACAACAACCGGCACCGTAATCTTCGCCAGGCCATCAGCCATAATATCCACCGTGCCGCGATAGTCGCCCGGAGTTGTTTTGTCGGGCACATAAACTGTAACCCACATGGCACTGTTAGCCCCAGCCACAGCAGTGAACGGCTTGAAATCAGGAAGCGGATCGGGGTTGCTCGTAGACGCAGCGGTTTTAACATATCCAACGTTTCTCACGTTGATATTCCACGCTCCGATATTGGCACCGGCTGGACCGGAGAGGACATGTGGGACTACTTTGACATTTTTCAACTGCTTTAGCGGACGAAGTACGAGTTGGAACGGCTCGAACTCATTGCGCGCCGCTGATAGCCGAACAGCATTGGCTTTACTCGCAGCAAGTTTAGTATCAGGCATAATGCTGCGCATTGACGACACGTTCCATAACGACCCCCACGCACCCGAGGCCAACATGGCGCCGGGTGATTGAAGGGAAGCAGGGGCTGATTGCTGAACTGTACCTTGTACAGTCGCAGCAAATGCACATAATATAATAATGAAGAGTATAAGTGCGGACTTGCGGTACATGCTCTGTGGTCTCCTTTGCGCAGTCGGCTTGATGCGACTTATTCTAGCACCGGACGCAAGCCGCTGCAACCTCTTTGGCGTTACGGATGTGTTAAAGGGTATTCAATTCGGGTAAATCTATACAAGTATATCTGCAACCTTCTAGCCGTTTATGCGTCTATACTATAAATACTCTGAATGCTTAGTTCTTATTCAGCGGATAACTTCAGTTTCGGGAGGTTTAGCGATGAGAAAAGCAGTATTGGGATTACTGGTTGCGGTGGTGATGACCGGGCCTATAGTTGCATTGTCTGTACTCGCTGATACGGCGGATCAGACGAGTTTTGGCAACATTACTCTGGAACTCAAAGATATTGATATCAGGACCGCTGTCGAGGCACTCTTCAGAAACACCGGTAAGAACTTCGCGGTCGATCCCAACGTTAGCGGATCGATAGCGGCAATCTCGTTTAAAGATGTGTCATTTGATACGGCCCTGAAGAGCCTCGCAAAATCAGCCGGGCTTGTATATAGAGTCGATAGCGGCAACGTATACATTATCAGCATGAAACCGGAGACGAAAACTACTCCTGTCACGGAGACAGTAACATCTGCGATGGCTACTCCCGTAGATGAGACAACATCTTCATCTGAAGTTATAATAGATAAGGTGCCCCTGAACTATTCCAGCGCGTCTGAAATACTCGCAGCTATGGGTGGCAACGGACGAAACTACGGTAACTACGGAGGTTACGGAGGCTGGGGAAACAATTCAAATGGCGGGTTCGGGGGTTACAATAGTAACTCCTTTGGTGGAGTTGGAAACCTCGGATTCAGCGGAATGGGGAATTTCGGGGGCTTTGGAAGTTCCAGCGGGTATAGTGGCTACGGAAGCACGAACGGCTACGGCAGTTATGGTGGATATGGCAGTTACGGCTCCCGGACCAACTGGTAATTTTGGGATATCTAATGATGCATGTAGTTCGGGCGCGGGCTGTATTGCCCGCGCCTTTTTGCTCAGCTCACTTCATCAGAGGCGGGACCCACTTAGATAGACTTTGTATATGTATCCAATATGCTCCATAACCGGTAATCAACCAAATCACCGCCGCCACAACGAGCGCACCTGCTCCCAACACTCGAAGCGCCTTTATAGGTCTTAACAAGAATGGCCCTGCGAATATTCCACACAAACCGGTGATGATGAACCCTATTCCTGTAAAAACCGGCTGCAGGCTTAGGTTTAAATCGATGAATCTCACACCAATGAGCACAGCGGCTGCTCCGGCGAAGAACGCGTATATTGTCAGTGGAAACAAGCTCCACCCAAAAGCGAGAGCTAAAGCCGCTCCTGCCAGCAGACCTCCAAATAAGATAGATATGTCCCCGTAAGCCGCATTATAGCTCCCCGGCAGGGGCCATGTAGTGGACATATGCAAGCCCAGCACCAACGAAATTAGAGCAGGCACAGCCAGAGCCGGAGCCCACTTTCTTTGATCTGGCGCTCCAACCCCACTATATACATAAGCAGCCAATATCACCAGCGCCGCAGAGGTATTGATAAGCATCAGCGTGACGTAATCTATGAACATTGTTATACTCCTTTCAGTTCACCATAATAGTTACCCAATTGCTGAGCTAACCAACCACTCAAAGTCTGATTGCTTGCACCCAAAATAATCCCTGCTATAATTAAAACTGACACTGCAATGCCTCCACGTAGTAAGGCTGCAATCTAGTAGTAAATCCAGGTGTTACCAATATGCTGCATAAAAGGCCCCTAAGCACATCTGTTTTGTTAGTGTTGAGTCTGCTGTTCCTGACTTCGGTCTCGGACGCACAGGACCCGCCCGCATTCTTTGCATTCAGAATAATGGGCGTGGAGAGGACCAAGCAGCTCACTAATTATTGTGGACCTGCGTGTCTCACATCCGTGCTGCGATTTCACGGCTCCAAGCTGACTCAGGAAGATATAGGCAAGGAAGTCTACGAACAAGCCAACGGAGCAACCAACGGCGCCGACATGTTGCTCTACGCTCGTTCTATGGGCTATGCAGCTTATTCATGGAACTCCGGCGTGGATGATGTAAAGAAGAAAATATCGGAGGGGATTCCGGTTATAATCCTCCAGCAAAATAGCGCTTCGGACACCTCGGGCCACTATCGCGTCCTGACGGGCTACGATGATGACGCTGATATATTCTACGTAATGGACCCTTACTACGACGATATCACTCGAATGAGTTATGTGCAGTGCCGGCGGCTGTGGGAGAAAATGGGCTACTGGGCGTTGATTGTAATGCCCACGGATATGGACAAGTTCACCGTCGAATTGGGCGATCACAACCCTGTGGTGCACATGGACCTGTCCTATGCCAATCTGAAGAAAAAGCAGTATAAGGAAGCACTGGAAGAAGCCAAGCTCGCTCTGAAGCTGGAACCCGGTAACACCTACGCTCAGAACATGCTCAATCAGATCCAAACTGCTATCGGAGCGGGAAAAAGTAAAGACTGAGAATCAAGATAAATCAAACAGGTGGGGTCATCATTGGCCCCACCTTTAGCATTGTTTAATTTATTTTCCTACTCCTCCGCACCTCACTCAGATACACCTCATACCATCCTGCATAAATACCCTCTTCGCATGCAGCCTGGAGCTTGCGCCTTGCTTCACGGAGGTAAGTAGCCACCGACTTATGGCTCCGGCCAAGTGCTTTAGATATGCTCCTGCAGTCGAAGCCGCCCAGATGGAGCCGGAAGCATATCTCCTGGATAGAAGTGAGGCGGCTTACATCGATCAAATCATCCAGGCAGCTCTCAAAAAGGTAATCAGAGACTTCATCAGGCAAGCCATCCTCGGGCATAACGAGGGCTCGATCCTGCTCCAGGCGCATCTTGCGGTTCAATTGAGCTTCAGTATAAATACCACTCTCTTTTCCGATCGCATCCGTTGCCTTAAGGAGAGTATCAGCAGCCTGTTCGAGATCGATTTCACCAGCCTCCACTGCTGCAAAGAGAATTGTGAAGTCAAGATTACTGCAAGTGGGTATGCTAGGAACATCGACTGACTGCGGATTGGATAATGTATTTGTATGCATGGGTTCCTCCTGGGTTTATTTCGCTGCCTGAGTGGCACGAACGGATGTTCTGTCCATGCGCTCCGCGCGGCTGCCTGCTACCAAAGGAAGTATACCATGTTCACTATCAGTTGACAACACTTATTTGCAGCTCTTTTTGGAGGTTAATATTATGGGAGGATTGGTTGAAAAGCAAAAGGACTCGAAAATCGAGTCCCCAGCTCTATACTATTCACTTTTTCAATCTTCAGTTGGGCAAGCCGCTAACGCCGCGCCCAATGAAGAATGATAAGAGAAACTTACACCCAGTGCGCCGCGGCAGCGACCATAAATCTAACATTCGTATTCTACCCTCATCCAAGCCGCCGGTCTATTATACGGGAGGGTTAATTTTAGTAATACCAAAGTATTACGTCTGCACTATCAAATTGTAGGGGCTTACTTTTATGATGGAAAGTGCCATAATTGTGGATGATATGCAATTAAGAAACTGCGGTCCTATATGTATATTGATTCTGTTGCCACTCCTGGCAATGCTCACTGCCGGATGCGGCGGCGGTGGAGGCGTTAGTGCAGCGGGGTCAGCCACATCAGATCTTATATTCACCCGAGAACAGGCTGCACAGCACGGTGCATGGACTGTCCTTGTCTACCTGGACGCCGACAATGACCTGGAAAGCGCAGGTATTAACAACTTCAACCAAATGGAGAAAGTTGGTTCCACGAAAGATTCGCGCATAATAGTCCAGATAGATCGCAAAGAAGGTTACGATACCACTAATGGCGACTGGACAGGCACGCGCCGCTACCTCATCACCAGGGACACCAATACACAGATTATGGCATCGGTGCGCCTCGACGATCCGGCCTTGGGCGAAAAGGACATGGCCAACACGCAGACACTGCGCGACTTTGTGGAGTGGGGCATGCAGAATTTCCCCGCTGATCATTATTGTCTCGTGCTCTGGGACCATGGCAGCGGATGGGAGATTCGATCATCGAGCATTCTACCACAGTATAAATATATAATTGCCGATGATACCAGCTATAGCGGGATGAATGTCACACAGATTCCCCAGGCCTTGGAAGGCCTTCACATGGACGTGATAGCATTCGATGCATGCATGATGCAGCAGCTTGAAGTAGCTTATCAGATGCGTAACTCTGCCGACTATATGACAGGGTCGGCGGCGCCCGAACCATCATCCGGTTACAACTACTCTACGTGGCTGGCTCATATAGGGTCCACAACTAGCCCTGTTCGATTATGCCAGACTATAGTTGACCGATATGCAGCAGCTTACCCCGCACCATATCAGGGGATCACGCAGTCAGCCATCGATCTAGGCAGAATAAGTAACGTGGCTGATGCCGCGAGTTCATTTGCGCAGGCACTCATATCCAGCGGCGAGGGGAACTGGACAAAGGTGAAAACAGCCCGAGAGTCCGCCCTGGACTATTCTGTTTGCGCCAATGGTATCGAGCGCTACAGTCTGGATCTCATTGACTATGCGTACAAGTGCAATATTAATATAGGAACTGCGCAGATTCAGAGCGCCTACACCGACCTCCAATCTGCTGTGAGTGATGCAATTATAGCCGAAACTCACAACCCCGACACCTCCAATGCCCACGGGTTAGCTATATACGTCCCCTCACCGCGAGCATATGATTCTCGCTACCTCCAACTGGACCTCGCCCAGGACACTTCTTGGGACGAATGGCTTGATTCTCAACTTTATTGATCTATATATGATAACTTGACAACAGAGCCGTCAGAGGGCATACTGCAAATAGCTATAAGCACGCCTGCCAGAGCTGCGGGTGTAGCATGATCAGGAGCAGACGTGATAATGGCAAGACAATATTGGGTGCGCAGGCACACATTCCCGACAAAATCAGGATACCGCATCATCGCTTTACTACTCCTAATGGCAATTTCCGGATGTACCGTTTGGGCTTCTGCAGCCATCCACTCGCTTTCCCAGGACTTCGGCAAGCTGCCGGTTTGTTTTATAGAGAACCACGGGCAGGCGAACAACAATGTTAAGTATACAGTGCAGGGTCCACAAGGCACTGCGAGCTTTGGTGACAAAGGTATCAGGTTCGATTTGAATAATAGACGCACGCCGCTGCGTGTAACCCTGGTAAATCCCGGGCCGAACTGCCGAATCGAAGGATGTGGAAAACTCGGCGGGCATGTAAGCTACATCATGGGTAATAATCCGTCTCAGTGGCATACGGGAATCCCCGTCTACAAAGGCGTTACTTATCGCGCCGCATGGCCGGGGATCGATATAGCTTACCGTGGCGAGGGCCGACAGATCAAGTATGATATTTATGCCGCACCTCACGCCGATCTGTCTCGAATTGCGTTTCATTATCAAGGCGCGGAGCGTTTGTGGATCAACGCATCGGGTGCTTTGAGCATTCAGACCGCGGGTTCTACGTTTACTGAGAGCATCCCTGGTATTTATCAGCAAAAAGGCAATCGAAAGATCTGGCGCAAGGGCTGCTATGTGATGCTCGATGAATATACTATCGGATTTCGCGTGAAAGGATACGACCCATCGCTTCCGCTGGTAATCGACCCCTCCAGTGATCTTGTTTGGAGCACACTGCTCGGTGGCTCGGGTGATGATTACTTCCGGTGCATAACAGTCGATGCAGCCGGACATGTATATGTGACGGGTATGACGACCTCACAAAACATCCCAGTGATCCCCAATGCATACGACACCACTTATGCCAATAAATACGATGTCTATGTAGCCAAACTGAACCCATCCGGCACGGCGCTGGAATATGCCACGTTCTTGGGCGGAGATAACTCCGACTTTACTGCAGGCTTCGCAGTTGACAGCACGGGGTGCGCCTACGTAGCCGGTTATACCAGTTCGATGAATTTCCCTGTTACCGAAGGCGCTGCAAACACGATACGGCGTGGTTCCTGCGATGCTTATGTTGCAAAGCTGAATCCTACCGGCACTGCGCTCGTCTACTCCACACTGATTGGTGGAAGTGACGAGGACTACGGTGGGGGAATGGCTATAGACACCGCCGGATGTGTATATATGACAGGGCATACCTCGTCTCTGGACTTTGGGACATCTGAGGGTGCACCGGATTCCACCCTTTCACCAGGAAGCGCCGACGCATTTGTTGTCAAGCTCAATGCAACAGGCAGTTCTATCCTCTACAGTACATTTTTGGGTGGGAGCAGTAGTGAAAGCGGTGAAACCATCGCGGTAGATGCAACTGGCTGCGCATACGCTGCCGGTAAGACTAAGTCGATTGATTTTCCAACTACACCAGAGGCATATCGTAAAACCCTGGCAGGCGTGGAAAACGCTTTTGTAGTAAAACTGAACCAGACCTGCACGCAATTCGTCTACTCCACGTATCTGGGTGGCAACCAGTATGAGTGTCCCGAGAGCGTAATTCCTGACTCTGGGGGAAATGCTTATGTGGCCGGGCGAACACATTCCCCGGATTTCCCCGTTACCCCCGGTGCGTATGACAGCGCTTTCAATGGTGGCTACGATGGCTTTGCGATAAAGATCAACCCCGAGGGAAGCGGACTTGTGTTTTCGACACTGCTCGGTGGAAGTGGTGACGACTACATCCACGCGTTGGCTATCGATCAATCCGGCTGCCTTTATGTGACCGGTGAGACTGGCTCAAGCGATTTTCCAACTACACCGGGGTCTTTACAGCGAGTGCTTAGTGGCAGTGATGATGCATTTGTTTCCAAGCTGAGCCCCAACGGAGCATCACTGATGTATTCATCATTCATCGGCGGAACCGATCTGGACTCAGGAATGGGCATTGCCTTGGATGGAAATGGTGGGCTCTACATAGCCGGAGGAACATCTTCGACAGACTTTCCCACTACACTCGGAGCACTCTCCGGCACATTCAAGGGAATGTGGGATGGATTTGTTGCCAAACTGCGCACGGCTGATCAGACCTCCCCGAGTGAGGCAGGCAACGGCACACTATTCAGCAAAGCCGGGTGCGCGGTAACCGCTGTATTTGGTGACTTCTTCTACATAGAGTCCGACAATCGTGCGTGGGGAATCAGAGTTAATAAGTTCGGACACGGACTCACCGCAGGTGTAAGAGCCGATGTAGCCGGTATAATATCGGTAAACTCGGATGGTGAGCGCTGTATCGACGCGTATACTGCTGCCGCAGATGGTAATGGAAGCATTGCTCCGCTGGCTATGAACAATCGTGCGATTATCGGGACGGGTCTGAGCAGCATTGGATTGCTGGTAAAAACCTGGGGCCGGGTAGCTGATCCACTGGGTGAGGGCTTCTTCAACCTTAGCGATGGGAGCGGAGATGCAATTAAGTGCGTGGTCACTGCACCAACCGGGCTGCCCAATCCCGGCAGCTATCTTGCATTGACCGGTGTTGTGTCATGCGAAAAAGATGGAGATGGCCCTGTTCGCTCAATAATTAAGGCGCAGTCATGGGACGAAGTAGAACCAGTGGCAAACTAGCCCCACATTGGCATCAGATTTGCATGGTATTAATCTGGGACTAAAAATAACTCACGAGTGACACTAAAAATCAGCGGTAAATCGGGAGCAAAATCTTTTCCCAAGTCGTCTAACAAAGGAGAAGATGTCCAGTAAGCGCGTTTCCCGTTTCGAGAACCTGTTCCCGAAACACCGGGCTTGCTGAAGTCTTGGACTTGGGTAAGATAGAAATATCCATTAAGGCAGTCGCGACGAACAGCGCCTGCCACTATTTTGGAAGGTATAATCGAAATGCCTGATAGCAAACGAATTGATCTTAGCACAAACCTCGACGAGATAGGGGAAGACCTGCTTAAGCACGTAAGAGCAGCCACCGAAGAGGTCAAGCATCGCCAGGCTGCTGACCAGGCAAAGGAAGCGCGGAGTATTCAGCGCGAGAAATCCAAGAAGACATCGTTTTCACTGATAGCCGTCGGCGCGGTTGTAGTGCTGTTGCTTTCATATTGGGTAGTCTTTGCCAGACCCAGCACGTCTCAAGGCGGTGCCATAAACGCAATTCCCCAGGCAAAGAGCGCAAATGTCACAATTAAGCCACCTGTCGTAACTTCCAC
>JAJFTD010000153.1 GCA_021373255.1 bacterium | reverse complement strand
GGCCCAACACAAATGGCCTCATCCGCCATCCTGACATGCAAAGAGTTTCGGTCGGCCTCGGAATAGATCGCGACAGTGGCGATTTTCATCTCCCTGCACGCACGTATTATCCTTACTGCTATCTCACCGCGATTGGCGACCAGAATTTTCTTGAACAACGATTACCCCCAGAAGATACAAGGACGTTTCGGGACGAGGCGTCCCGAAACAACGTTGGCTGTTAAATATAAAGACGTTTCGAGCACATACCCCAAAACAACTCTGGTGACGAAATCAAAACTGCGAATGCGCCGGGTATGGACAGTGAACCGTGCCCGTAGCCGGATCGTATACATAAGGCTGATTGGATACCGGGCAGTTGAAATAGTCCGACCCAACACCCATCTGCAAATCCTTGAACGAAGCCGGGTTCTCTTCCGAGCCGCTCACTGCTTTGGATTGCTGCACGGCTGTTCGTATCTGGTTCAACCGCTCACGGCAATCCACACCTTTGCCCGTGTCTATGGACTTGCCAAAGACGGTCTGCTTCTTGCTGGACTTATCTACCAGGGTGCTGTTGCTCTTCACGGTAGAAAATCCGCCCTTGAAATACACCGCACCCAATACCATTACGATAGCCACGGCAGCCAAAAGTCCGATCAGAGACCAATTGCCACGATTATTCATTTTCATTTGAACTACCTCAGGCTACATCCAGCCTGCACAGCGGCTGACCGTATTCCACCGGCGTACCGTCCTCAACCATGACTTCGGCAATCTTGCCGGAGACTCGCGCAACTACATCGTTCAGCAGTTTCATGGACTCGATAGCACCGACCACCTGCCCTGATTTCACGTCAGAGCCGATCTTGGCTATACCGTCAACCGAGTGAAAAATCCCAACCATCGGGGCTAAAATGAACGTGTCTCGCACGGCTGCTTCAGCGGCGGCAACAGCAGCAGCAGCGGCAGCCGCAGTTGGTTGCCTGCGTACACCGGCAGACTTGGCTTTTCGGCCCTTAACGATGTGAACTCCGAAGTCGCCCTTCTTTACCGAAATTTCCTCGGCGCGAGAACCCTCCAGAACCTTGATCAGTGCCTCTATATTGTCCATATCCATCAGAGTTAGACCTGCAAATCAAAAATCAGATACTCGATAGTTCGCAACGCATAGCTCACGATGATTATCGTCAGCCACACGATTGCTATGTTTGTGAGCACGTGGCCATCAGCCCCTAACGAATAGCCTTCCACGTGCCTATATGCAAGAAAACGGAACAGCTTGTCCGTGCGGTCCAGAGTCATCCATACGTACTTCGAAATGTCATCATAAAACAGGTACATCATCAGGACCACAGCCGGAAAAACCATCGGACTCAATATTCGGTATTTCTGCCTCTGGTGCTCTCCATAGATACCGCACCGCCGGCACCTTGCCCGCTTTATCTTCGCACTCACGCGCGATTCTTTACCAGGTTTATCCAGCCCAAGGCTTTGCATAATACCGCGATACGATGCATTATCAGTACCCTGGCTCGCCATCGCTTTCAGGATCGTATGCTCGTCACAGTAACAGCCGACTTTCAGGCGCCAACACGGCTTTTTCTCCTGCCATGCCGGACATACTCGCCGCACAAAACCTCGGCAGTAAAGCATATCCCAACACTTGCCATAAATCTTGGGCTTCCTGCTTTTCTTCGCCCGCTCGGCTTCGTCGCCCCATCTCGACTCCAGCACCCGCCTGACCGATATTCCACGCCATATACGCAGGATGCAGTCTCTCACTATCAAGACCAACCCCGGCACCAGGCATATCGCGCCCACAGTGAGAAAATCGGCTACTATCGCGGCCAGGACCGTCGATGCCTCAATGGTGCGTTCTCCAGGGTATTTCCCCACAAGCGCAGGGCCACCAAAGTAGAACACCGCACCCGCCACAGCCAATATCTGCCCCAGCCGCTCCTCAGTGAAAAATCGGAGAATCAGCGAGGCAACCACCACCAGCCCACTATACATCAAAGCTGAACCGCATATAATGAGGCTGTTGTTGAAATATTCTCTGTCCGCCGGGCCCATCTTAGGCAGCTCTTGAATACGCTGACCAATTACCAACGAAACCAGATATCCCGCCGCCACTACGATGACAGGAATGCCGATTCTGAGACCCAGCAAGGTATTTTGATCGACAAACGCCATCAGCCGGCTTTTTGTATGAGTCTTGAGTGTCACCGCAAGCCTCCTTGGCCAAGCAAATGCCCAGCTCAATACCTATAATAAGCATTTTGAGCAATAATTCAGGCATTCAGTGCTGATTACTTCGAGATGTACAGCGAAACTCCTCTAATAATGCCGACTTTTATAACAATTTTGCCTTTATTCTTTGACGCGCTCCAAATACTCGTTGCTGCGGGTGTCGACTTTGATCTTATCGCCCACATTAATGAAGAACGGCACCTGAACTACTGCGCCGGTCTCGATGGTAGCCGGTTTGCTTCCACCCGATGCAGTGTTACCCTTTTCGCCGGGCTCTGTCTCAGCAACTGTAGCCTCAATGGTGAAGGGCAATTCAACATTGATAAGTTCGCCTTTATGGCTGAGAGCCTGGACTTCGAGCCCCTCCCTGAGATACTTGATGCCGTCGCCGATCTTCTCCTTAGCAACCGGTGTCATCTCATAGGAATCCAAGTCCATAAAATAATAATCGCCATCTTGCTCATAGCTAAACTGCAGCGGGTAGCGCTCCAGTATAGCCTGATCCATCTTTTCGCCCGCTCGCCAGGTCTTCTCGATAGTAGCCCCGGTTCGGACATTCTTAAGTTTGCTGCGCACAAATGCCCCGCCCTTGCCAGGCTTTACGTGTTGAAATTCTACAATCGTATAAATATCGTTGTCGACCATAATCGACAAACCATTCTTGAAATCACTCGTGTCCATATAGGTAGACCAATCCTCCAAACTTTTCTGGGTCTTCGCTCGAATTATAGCATATAGCTGGGTG
>JAJFTD010000140.1 GCA_021373255.1 bacterium | reverse complement strand
ATTCCAAGCCATATCGACTGACATATCAAAGTTAGTCGGAGCGAAGCCACGGCCAAGGCATGCACCGCCCGCTACACCACCGCTATCGACCTGCAGTTTTCCATCTCCATTGATTGCTGAGGATGTGTTACCAGCAGTCTTCACCCACGGGATTGCATTAGCGTCCTCGGTGTGACCCAAGTCAGTGTTGGCAGGTCTAGTGAAGGTGTCGGTGATAGTCCAGGAAGTGTTAGCATCCGGCACCAGGCCGAAATCCTGCGTTTTGGATCCACTAACAATGAGAGTCGCACTGCTGGTTGTGTAACCGGCGACGGCGACAGTCACGACGTATTCAGCCGGGGTTAGCCCGCTGAACGTATATACGCCAATGGAATTTGTCGTAGTGGAGAGGGCCGTGCCGCTTGATGTAATAGAGACAACTGCTCCAGAGATTGGACTACCCGACAATGCGCTTGTTACTGTGCCGGTAAGATTACTAGGAGTAACGTCCACTATTGATACACTGTCAACCACCATGCTCCCTATGTTCATCACGCGGAAGCTATAGTTCAAGAAGTAGGTTGTGGGCGAGGTTGTATAATCATACGAATACTTGGCCCACGATGGGGTCAGCACGTACTCTTTAAAATAGTCACCCAGCCAAGATCCGGCGGTCTGGTTATAAGAAGCCAGAGTGTTGCGCAACTTATACCCACCGTCTGACCGAGCCCAGAACGAGATATTATAAACATGCGATGGCTGAACTGGAATGATTGTCCTTGGCGCTCCCACCAGTCCAATGCATGTATCATCAGAAGACATAGCTGTTCTAGAGATCTGAAGCGCTGTGTCACCATCCTGACCTGGAGTAACCACATCAAAGCTGCCTACATTGTTGCCGGTGAAAGCATGGCTGCATACGGTGGTATAAGTTGGACTGGTTATGTGAGCTCCGATGACCAAGCCATCAAAGCTCGGATCTGGAAAAATGTTGCCGAGTAAAGTGTCTGTATCTTCTATTGAGATACTATCTAAACACACAATACCCGCACTCAATGGACGGAATTGAAGTGCACAATTAGCATAACCCGCAGGCACGGTATACGAAAATGAGCAAAAGCCCCATTTTGTAGTAAGGTTGAAGTCATTTGTAGATGAGTTGACCACACCAGTATGACCTGCGGTCCATGACGCAGCGATGATACGCAATACACTGGGAGAAACTGAATCTGTCTTTGCCCAAAACGTTACTCGATATCGCTTGCCGGCAACCACTGGAACCAAGTCTCTATCTGTCACGTGAGTTTCGAAGACGAAGTTGTCACCAGTGGTGGACGTCCTGTTGAGCATGACTGCTTTTTCGCCGTCCTTTGCATCGCCGACTACCGATAAACTCCCAGAACCTACATTATGGAAGTACCAGTTGCCGATTTCGATGCTGCTTGTATAGGTGTTGCCGGCAGTAAAACTATTCTCAAAACTTGGGTCCGGCATAAGGTTACCGGCATATGCATATACACTGGATAGAGCCAGCAGCATGGTGCATATGATAACCAGATAACACAGCCGATTTTCTTTGCTTCTCACTTTGTTATCTTCTCCTTTCAAATGCGTAGTCATAATATAGTGATCCAATACTCTCGCTAGAGCCCCCCCTTTTTCAACATGGCCTGTAGCTCTACTACCAATAGTGCGGCAAAGCTATTCAAATTAACTTATATGCAGTGGCCAAAAATTGCCTCTGCCATAAATATGCTTCTCTCGCCCTATCACCTCTCACTGGATTCAAATCTACATCAGAGTTTCTATCATCAAATCAGGGGATCATGTCAGGTGTTGCTGATGGAGAAATTGTCGCCGGAAGTAGACATCTCTCTACTTCCGGCGCTTATATCGTGGAAATACCACAGCTAATATTAATGCTGTTTATATAGGTGATATAGATAGCAAAGCTTTTTCAGAACACGGTTCCATCACCAGGTAATACAGCCGACTCTCTATTTTTTCTACCTTACTACCTTTCTGGTATACTGCAGAATGTTATCTCATTTTTTCCTTATAGGGTCAACTGCTTTATTCGGATCGAAGTTCAGGTTTACAAAGCCTTTCCACGGAACCCAGGTGCAGTGTCCATCGGCCCAACCAAAATTGCCACCACCACAGTGCTTATCAGTAGGTAAATCACCACTTTCTGGGTCAGTTAAACTTACTCCAAAGCAGCCGTCATTGATTATAGTGGATCTACGATGAGATATACTTCTGGCTCCGTTGCCCTCGTCAACCAGCAATATTGTTTTAGCAGTGCGCTTTATATCAGACTCTTTCTTAAACTGCAATGCACCATTCATGCTGTAACTAAGGCCGTTTAAGCCTAATCTCTTTCCTTTATCTGATGGGCACAGATATACAGCAGTGTTTTTGACATAGGGGAATATTCCACCGCGTGTTATATCGAAATTTGGGTTTCCATAGCTATTGTAGTATACCCAGCCGCCGTATACATATCTCTTATATACATCGGAACCGGAACCAAGATTTCCACTATCTAGAGGAGATGCACTTGGAAGACGCCCATCTTTATCATCTACGTACATACGGAAGCCCTTGGCAAGCTGCATCATATCGCTAAGGCATGCTGTCTGGCGTCCTTTCTCCTTTACAGATGTGAAGACTGGGAACAGTATTGCTGCCAAGATAGCTATAATCGCTATCACCACGAGTAACTCAATCAATGTAAAACCGCGTCTTTTTAACATTTTAGTCCTCCTCAACCCTAATTAAGTTCAGACGACCACGCTTAAGATGCCTTGTATCAGTATATTATCGGCAGTGTCTGACTATTATTGTAGTGATATACTCATATCATTTCATTGTTTGCTTTAGCAATATAGCATGGGTTTTACCTATTGTCAACGGGAGTTTTGATCCAGCTCCAGTGAATGAACCTTTAAAACGAGTATTATATTGACAGATTTGCAATAATAGGAATGGCATCACACCTCAGCAGTTGATCAGCTAACACAATTAATATGTAGGACAAATGCACCTGATATCATATCATTTCAAAACAATCTATTTATCTGCCCACTACATCTCAAGGAGTTTTTAGGGCTGACACCCTACAATTTGCAAAGCTCGTATTCCACACCAAATCCTTATTCCTATGATATGAATCGATTCTTCAATGGGTGGGCTTGCAAAAGCACAACCGGAAATTATTGGCGTTAAAGGGGAATAATGCAGACCAATATATAATCAATACATAAGGTTGAAATAAAATGCAAGGAGAAGTGCCATGTCTTGTAGATCGAAACGGTATCCAAGGTGTTGTAGTCGGTGAGCTTCCGCAGATGATCTGATTGAGGCACATGGCAGTTATCTATCGGAGTTTAATTAATCTCATGAGTACGTATTCACAACCAATTTATGAAGTTCCAACCGCCGCAAAGATGAGCTTTGGGGGAATCATCGGCGACAGAATTCTTGCAAACGAATCCAACTGGCTGATGATCGCCCCTGAATCAAATCCTGCCATGCTGCAGGTGTTTCGAGATCGCGACAGGCAGCACTCGTGCGATCTACTTCCCTGGCATGGAGAGTTTCCCGGAAAATATCTTATCTCCGCAGTGCAGAGCCTGCGTATTACACAAAATCCCGCGCTTAAAGCAAAACTCGAGCGCTTTGTACACGATCTTATATCATGCCAGGACACAGACGGCTACTTCGGGCCGTTTGCAAAGGACAAGAGGCTGTTCGGGACAGATTTATGGGATCTCTGGGGTCATTATCATTGTATGCTCGGATTGTATCTCTGGTATCGTGATACAGGAGATAAACGCGCGCTGGAGGCATGTACTCGCACAGCGGATTTCTTGTGCAGTATATTCCTCGACGGTGGCAGGAGAACGGTTGAAGCCGGTTGGCATGAGATGAACCAGGCAATAATCCACATTTTCCTGCTGCTGCATACAGAGACAAAAAACGACCGCTATCTGGAAATGGCACGAGAAATCGAAAAGGACTGGCAGACACCACCTTGTGGGGACTACCTCAGGTGTGGTCTTGAGAACAAGGCCTTTTACGAGTCCCCCAAACCTCGATGGGAGAGTTTGCCCGATATTCAAGCGTTGGCGGAACTCTACTATATTGCCGGTGACGAGAACTACAAAAAAGCATTTGAAAACCTCTGGTGGAGCATTTCGAAGCTCGATAGGCATAACTCAGGAGGTTTTTCATCGGGAGAGCAGGCCGTCGGAAACCCATACGACTTGAGGGCGATAGAAACCTGCTGCACCATAGCATGGATGGCTCTATGCGTGGACATGCTTCGCCTTACAGGCGACTGCCGTGCTGCCGATGAGCTGGAACTTGCTACATTCAACGCAGTAATCGGCGCTCAAAATGCTCCCGGCCGGTGGTGGACCTATAACACTCCAATGGATGGCGAACGCAAAGCCTCAGCCCACGAAATCGTATTCCAGGCTCGTGCGGGAAGTTCTGAGCTGAACTGTTGTTCGGTAAATGGACCAAGGGGACTCGGGATGCTCTCGGAATGGGCAGTAATGACAGCCGAGGACGGTTTGGTGGTCAATTATTACGGACCGTGCGAGTTTGAAGTAAAGACGCATTGCGGGTCCCTTGTGAAACTCAGCCAGTCCACTAACTACCCGTTGGATGGGAATATCGTATTGCACGTCGACCCGGACACCGAAGAACACTTCACCTTGAAGTTGCGCGTACCGAGTTGGTCGAAATATGCGCAAATCTGGTTGAATGAGCAGGAAGTCGAAGGCGTGCGCAACGGAGAGTATTTGAGCATCGACAGAGTATGGAAATCCGGCGACATGATTAGACTGAGCCTTGATATGTCATTGCGAACGTGGGTCGGTGCTCAGGATTGCGAGGGCAAAGTCTCGATCTATCGCGGGCCAATTCTTCTGGCATACGATCCGCGCTTTGATTGCTATGACATTCCAGATCTCCCTACCATAGACTTGCGCAAAGGTGTAAAGCAAATCGAGCCTCCTGTGTTTACGCCAAAGCCTATACTTCTTTTGAGTTTTACAACGATGGATGGAAATCAGATAAACCTGTGCGATTTCTGCAGCGCAGGTGCATCGGGAAATTCGTACGTTTCCTGGGTGAAAGCAAGCGGTGTGCAAGGAGACTGCACGCCGTTCCCTGGCTGAATCTAATGACTGCAAAATTGCTCTCACAGGTACAGCAAAACACCCCAAAGCACAATGCCTTGGGGTGTTTTGATTATTAGCTTAAAAAATTCTACATACCGGGCTGTTCATAGCTGTCTGATGGACGTCCCGCCGTTCTCTGGCTTCTGCCCACTGGGACACTGGATGTTCCGCCACTGGCCGCGGTGCGAGCGGTGGAAGTTACGACAGGTGGCTTAATTGTGACATTTGCGCTCTTTGCCTGGGGAATTGCGTTTATGGCACCGCCTTGAGACGTGCTGGGTCTGGCAAAGACTACCCAATATGAAAGCAACAGCACTACAACCGCGCCGACG
>JAJFTD010000129.1 GCA_021373255.1 bacterium | reverse complement strand
TTCTCGTTCAACACGATTCTCCAATAAGGCATTTGGCTCCGACACGGTGAAGAGGAGATTAATTGCGAAAGAGCGAAAACGCGAAAAAGATAAACTAAGTGTTCGGGCAGATCTCTGATCTGGCCCGCATTGTCCAAATGGCATCTCTGATGCCACCACATAAGACATATACGAAGACTGTGGGTTTATTGATGGTCCAGGATCTGCGATCCTGGACCCACATCTTGCGGATCTGTGATCCGCTTCCCCGGGAATTCAGACTGAACACAATGTAAAGCATATAAGAACAAAATCTATGTGCCAATACGTGGTGGGATCAGAGATCCCATTTTGTTCCTTTCGGCACAGATCAAAGATCTGCCCGAACATTATTATTTTCTCCCAATTCCCATTTTCGCGTTTTCGCTCTTTCGTGTTTTCGCGATTAATTCCCTTCCATGTCAGAATTAGACAGCACATCGGTTATCAGGATTTTGATGCTATTTCGCGCTGGCGGGCATTTCCTTTATTGTGAGCACAAAGTTCCGCCGGGAGCCGTCTCTGAGCGCGGTGACCTGCATCTTGTCCCCTATATTCTTTTGGCGGACGATCTTCTGCAAATCCCCGCCATTGGTAACCATGTTGCCATCTACCTCAATGATTATATCGCCTCTACGGATTCCGGCAAGTGCTGCGGGGCCACCTTTTTCAACTTGGGCAACAATTATCCCCTGTTTAGCTGGTAAATTGAACTGTTGAGCCACTTCGGGAGTTATTTCACCATAAGCAATTCCGATCCACGGCACCACCACTCTCCCGACTCTTCTCACCTGGTCAAGTATGCTGCGGGCGGTATTGATGGGGATTGCGAACCCGAGCGTTCCAGCCCGGCCTCCCACCACAGCCACACTGATAGCAATAACATTTCCCGCGCTGTCCACCAGTGGCCCACCGCTGTTGCCGGGGTAGATTCTGGCATCAGTCTGTATGAGGTTGCTCAGCGACTGCCCACCGCCGGGGATGGTGCGGCTCAGAGCGCTCACCACGCCAACTGTTACGGTTCTCTCAAAACCGTAGGGGTTGCCGATGGCTATGGCTACCTGGCCTACCTGCAGCAAGTCAGAATCACCGAGCGGCGCGACGGGAAGGTTACCGCCGGGTATCTTTATTACCGCCAGGTCTACACCGGGATCACCGCCGAGATTCTGCGCCGGGAGTTCTTTACCACTGGGTAGTGTGACTGTGACCTTATGGGCCCCGCTGATGACGTGGTTATTAGTGAGGATTTCGCCGTCTCTTGTGATGATCACCCCGGATGCCAGCGCGCTTTCGTCACCTGACTTGTCATAGGTAGTCACAGCTACCACGGCTGGCCCTATACGCTTGACTATATCGATGATCCGGCTTTCTTCCGGCAGCAGTATTGTCGCCGGGCCTTGTCCTGACCCGGCAGGCACATATTGTGCCCACAGAGGCGTTGCCGTAAGCATTGAAAACGCCAACATTATGCCGACGATTACACATTTAATTGGTTTCATTTTAACTCCCCCTGCCTTTGTATTACACGACTCGCTTCATATCCAGTACGGTATGCTCATTCCCGCAGGTCAGGCAAACATGCCCTTTGCTGTGAATCAATTAATGCTTGCCGTATCAATGATGCGGTCTAAGAGGATTTACAATTAAGGACGCTGAAGTGGTTGGTGTTATGAAGTACAAAGTTGTTGCATGTGGAGTTTTTGAACCCTATCTGAAATACCTCGCTGATGAATGCCCCCATGAAATCGACCTGAGAGCGCTTGATGCGGGCCTTCATTCGCGTCCCAATGACCTGCGCTTGCTTGCACAGGCGGAGATCGACGAGGCGTCCAGGACCGGCGGGTATGATGCTGTTATATTGTTCTACGGCCTGTGTGGGCGTGGGACCGCGAACCTGATCTCTCGGGACATCCCTGTGGTAATCCCGCGCGCTCATGATTGCATCACGTTGTTCCTTGGCTCGCAGGAGGCATACCTGCGCCAGTTCAACAAGAACCCCGGCACGTTCTACCACACCCTCGGTTGGGTGGAGAAGAAGATCAATCCCAAGAACCGCGAGGCTGCCGAGCTTTACACCAATTACATCAGGGACGGCTGGGATAAGCACCCGGATTTCAAATCGCTCGAAGAAAAATTCGGCACGGAAAACGCCGAACATATAGTCACATTTATGGAGCGCTGGCGACAGCACTACACCCGCGCGGCATACATAGACATGGGTTTCCCGGGCGAGGATGAACTCATAGACTTCACAAGGCAGATGGCGAGTATATTCGAGTGGAATCACGAGGTAATCCCCGGCGACCCTGACCTGATGCGCCGGATACTCGCCGGTGAATGGGGTGATGACCGCGTATTCGTCCTGCCTCCCAACAGCCGCTCTATATCCACAGGTGATGACAAGATCCTCGGCGCTGTGGCTATCGATACCGGTGACGGGTCGGACTTGCTCTCCAACGCTGAGGTGATTATCGAATCCAGCGATGGGGTGGGGCGAACTACCGGCATCGGACTGGGAATCGACGCGGGAGGCACATATACCGACGCCGTCATATACGACCTCGGCGAAAGTAAGCTGCTGGCTAAAGCCAAGGCGCTTACGACATATCACGACCTTGTCGAGGGTATCCGCAACGCTCTTTCCCAACTGCCCTCAGAACTTCTCGATAGCGTGCAGGTGACCTCCCTTTCCACCACTCTTGCCACCAACTCCATAGTCGAGGGCCGGGGCCATAAGGTCGGTCTTATCGCTCTCTCGCCATGGGATTGGACTGAGGACCAGGTCGGCCACGGGCCCATTATCAACGTGCCCGGCGCAGTAGCCATTACCGGTGAAATTATGACTCCGCTGGATGAGGACGCTTGCCGGGAGGCTGTTCGGCGATTGGTGGAGAAAGAGCACTGTGCCGCGATCGTTATCGCAGGATATGCGACCGTGCGCAACCCCGAGCTGGCCAACCGTGTACGGGAGATTGCTGCGAATATGTACGATATCCCCGTGATATGCGCGCACGAGGTCAGCCGACGCATCAACGGCATCCACGCCGCGCAGACCGCTGTCGCCAATGCCACGCTGCTCCCCGTTATACGCGAGTTGATCAGCTCCGTGCACTCAGCGCTGGCCGATTTTCAGGTGCCTGGTAAGTTGATGGTAGTTAAGGGCGATGGGACTCCCGTGGACGAGAGCATTGCGCAGGCGCGACCTGTCGAGACTATCCTCTCAGGCCCTGCTGCGAGCGTAAGCGGCGCGCGAATACTCACCGGTCTGGACGATGCCCTGGTGCTCGACATCGGCGGCACCACCACCGACTGCGCTGTTATCGAAAACGGCCACGTCGCCGTCTCACCCGAGGGCGCGCACATAGGTTCCTGGGTGATGAGTGTCGATGCTGTCGAGATATCCACCGCCGGTCTCGGAGGCGACAGCCGGATAGACTTCACAGCCGACCGCCAGATCACCGTCGGCCCTGTGCGCAACATTCCTTTTGCATATCTAGCGAGTGAGTATGAGTCGGTTCGGAAGTATCTTGATTCATTTGATGCCCGCCGGTTCGCCAATCAAACTGATGCTTCTGCGCTCGATGTATTAGTGCTATCGGGCAAGAACCGCATCGACACCACTGACCGTGAGAGAGAGCTGCTTGACCTGCTGGCAGACGGCCCGGTGCCGCTGCTTCGCGCTGCCGAACAGATGGAGCTGCCGTCTCACATGCTGCTGCCGACCAGCCGCCTGGAAGCCTGCGGAATGGTGAAGCGCGCCGCGCTCACCCCCACCGATCTCCTCCACATCACGGGCAAGTTTAACCGTTGGGACGCCGGTGCATCGCACCGGGCGCTGGAAGTGTTTGCGGCTATGTTCGGTCGACCTAGTGATGAAGTGCTGCAGGCTGCAATGACGGCTGTTACACGCAGGCTGTTCGAGGAGATAATCCGTCGTGAAATCTCCTGGGAAAACAACAAACTGCGCGATATACCCGAGGACTGGAAGTTCATGATGGATAAAGCCTTTGCCGACGACGACAAGGGCCTTGGCGTTGCGATAAAACTGCGACGTCCAGTAATCGCCATCGGCGCACCTGCCGAAACCCTTGTTCCCGACGTATCTGACCACTTGCAAGTCGAAATAGTAATCCCCGAGCACGCCGACGTCGCGAACGCCGTGGGAGCAATTGGCAGTGAAGTCACGATAAACGAAGAAATCCTGATCCGCCCCGGCCAGATGTCCAACTACGTGCTCTACGGCACCGAAGAGCGCATAGAGTTCAGCGACTTGGAAAAAGCGACAGCCAAAGCAGTCGACCTGCTCCGCACCCGAGCCCACAAACACGCCATCGAAGCCGGAGCCACCGCCCCCGAAGTCACCGTCTCCCGCACCGACCGCACCGGCTCAGTCTCCGACGGCGGCCGTATTTTCCTCGAACGCCGTGTCACGGCTGTAGCGTCGGGTGGGGCATTTGGGAATGGGAGGTAATTGAGGATACCACGGGTGTTTCGGATTTTTGTTGCTTCGGTTGCACGCAGCCGAAGCCGGGTCCGAAAGACCCGCAACCACCGATCAACCCTGCACGCTGTATGTGTAGAAGAACGCATGACCGTCAGGATAGTTGTTGTGCCATCTTGACATGTGCTTATACATTGCGCTGTTCGCGTGACCTGCGGTCACGGCTTCGGCTGCGTGCAACCGAAGCAACTAAACAGGGTGTTTCGGGGTTTTCGCTTCGCTCAAATCCCTCATAAAAAAAAAGGATACCGTATCGTATAGGCATAATGTAAGGGTATGGCTCCCTTTACTTGTCAACCGATCGATCCTACAATATTGACCAAGCTGGCGCTCTCGCACTTTCTTGCAGCAGTGTTGGCATTATTACTCAGCGTTGTTGCTCTGCGCGAGTTTCCTGTGATCTATGCATTGCCATTTGTGTTGTTATTCGTCTTTTCCTTGGTCACTGGGTTAGGTCTTTTTGCACGAGATCGACGCGCAATAGCCTGGTCGGTGTTGATGCCTTTTGTTGTGATTCCATTGTGGTTAGTTCCGTGGTTTGTCGTTTTCATGTATATAGATCTGCGTGCAAATGGCTTCGAAGGCACGCATGGTTACACGCCGGGACATCATCTGATATACAGCAGCATCGCGGCAGTAATTCTTCTTCCATTTTGGATATGGATCAGTGTGGTATACTGGCGAGCACTCAAGCGAGCGCGAACCTATCTCTCCTGACGCACATGCTGTGGGTCTGTCGATATAACATCCGTCTCTTCGGAGATACATAAGTTTTTTGTTGCTTCGGTTGCACGCAGCCGAAGCCGGGTCCGAAAGACCCGCAACCACCGATCAACCCTGCACGCTGTATGTGTAGAAGAACGCATGACCGTCAGGATAGTTGTTGTGCTATCTTGACATGTGCTTATACATTGCGCTGTTCGCGTGACCTGCGGTCACGGCTTCGGCTGCGTGCAACCGAAGCAACTAAATCAGGCGTTGGACTGCGTTTACAGCCATTTATTGGATCTTGTTGATATCATTGATTTGCCGACCAAGGATGATATATACCGCGTAGATCATCGCTGCTTTAAGGCGTTTTTTGAGATATGAAACAGCCTGTTGAGCGAAGCGGAAATCCCGAAATACCTTAGAAGAGCATATATAGTATATTGATCGTCGACTACCTCTCCGCCACCCTTACAATCCGGTTCATTGCCGGGTAGCGGTCCTCTGAGACTAACTCCCTGTGGCTGCCGTCTGGCCCGGTGAACCTTCGATAGGTTACCACATAGAAGCCGGGGTGGCCTCGGTTGATTAGTTTCCATCTTCCGCGGCCGTTGGTGGTCCAATCTTGCAGAACATCACTTGGGCGAATTACCGATCTCAGCTCCTGTTCGATTCGCACTTTTACTTTTGGCTTGTAGCGTGACATGATCTTGTAGACCAGCCCATCGCCCTGCATCGACCCCACTATACGCACGGGTTCCGGGAGGGTGTTGACGAAGCTGAGGTCGATATTTTCGTAGGCGACGGCGGCGTCGCGGCCGGGTGGGGCGTAGCGAGCGGGCCAGTGGTGGCGGTGGCGTTCAACGATCTTGAGCCCTGCGAGCAGCGCGGCGTTATATAGCGTGCTCGATGCCTGGCAAACCCCGCCGCCCCAGTCCGATATTAGCTCGCCATCATAGCTCACCGGGGCTTTTAAATACCCCCTGTCGGCAGTCCATGTGCCCACGCTTTTTACAAACGAGAACCTCTGCCCCGGCAGAAGCACGATATTGTTGATAGAGCGCGTAGCCAGGGTAACGTTGTGAATCTGAGCCGGTGTGCGCCCGTGCAGGCTGGTAACATAAGACCCAATCTCGCGTTCGGTTCCCGGCGCTGTGAACGACCAAACCACCAGTGCCATTATGAACAACAGGCTCCCACAGATAGCAGCCAATCGCCAGTTTATTCTTCTCATCTCACACCGAACCTGTTTTCAGCCGTTGATGAGCGCACACCTGGCTGATACATTGCCCAGACCTGCGCGGGTAGAGCGTGGTAATCACCTTGCACTGCCGCCCGCATCTGATATTCAACAACATGCCTGCCACGGGTAAGCGAGTCCAGGTAGAACGATACCCTGTCGTCGCGCACATCGCGTCCTACCCACCAGTAGCTCCACTCCCACGGGTCTATCTCACCCTTATCAATAATCTCGAATCCCGCTGGGATGTAATCGTCCAGCATCATATGTTCCAGCGGTCGAGTATTGTGCACGGTCAACCGCACCAGCACCACATCGCTGACCCTGCAAGAACCTATCGACTTCCCGAGCGCCCTTGTCGAGCGTTGGTCATAATACGATGGCGATGGGCTGTAATAGGCCCTGGTCAGCGTAAGCCCCGGATCGCTTACTACGGCTGGGATTGTCTTTTGTCTTAAATACTGAGTGAGGGTCGTGGTGTAATATAAGTTGCCCTGCCCTGACTTTGTGATCTCCAGCGTGTTGCTGCCTTTGGGAAGGTCTTTGCCGGTTAAATTGATCTCACGGTCGGGTTCCCATATCGATTGCTTGCTGAAATGTGCCACGCTCACCCGCTTGCCGTTGATCGCTAATACGGCATCGAAGTTCGGCTCAAGCTCTTTTGACTGCTGCAGGAACCCAGCCATTGCATAGAGGACCATCGCGGTGTCACGGGTGGAGTACCAGTAGTTATCCCGGCGCTGTTCCATTAACCAACGCACTATCTCATACGCACGAGGGTCCTTCGGGTTCATTGTCAAGATGGCCTGCAGCGCCAGTGCCGTGGTCTCGATGCTGGTATCGAAGTAACGTGTCCTGCCCGACCAATGCATGATCCCCGGCTCTGATATCGCACGTTCTGACAGCCGCCCAAGCATTGCCCCGGCACGATCCTTTTGCCCGAGTTGGGCGAAGCTCAATGTCAACAACGCCAGCGTGCGGCTGTTGGGGTGTTTCAGATGTGCCAGCTTGTCCAGGTTTTTTCCGGGGTTGCGACCTGCGAGGGTGAGCACGTAGCAGCAGTAAGCCCTGGTGTCGGAGTCCAGCTTGCGGCGGTTTGCGAGCAGGCCGAGTCTGTTGAGTCCGTTAGTAAGCACACTCTCATTAACAGCATATCCCGCCCGCTGCGCCTGCATCAGGCCGTAACACACATAGGCTGTCATCCAAGGGTCCGCGTTGCCATACTCGCACCACGACCACCCGCCGTCATCAAGCTGCAAGCGATACAGCCTGAACAATCCCTTGCTCACCATATCAGGCAAACGAGCCTGCAGTGCAGGATTGTTTATGCCCAACCCCTTTAGCGAGCGCGACAATATCACATCGGGTATGAATGCACTGGTGGTCTGCTCAGTGCACCCGTAGGGATATTGCGCCAGGTAGTCCAGCGAACCCAGCATCGTCGCTGCCAGCGATGGCGACAGCCGGACAGTGAGCGCCACAGTGCTCGGTATGGAATCTTCTCGCACCGGCACAGTGACCTCGGTAGTCTTTTTACTTCCACCAATAGTTCCGGTGTGCATCGCGACTCTTCGCGTGCCATGAGGCTGCACGGGCAGCGTGAGGCGCACGGCATCGCTGACCTTATTCCCAATTGCATAAACCGTGATCGGAAATGCACCCGGCTTGCGCGCGCTGATGTCCCAGTCCACGCGTTCAGACCCGCCATTGGCTACCGATATCCTCTGCCAGAACCTGCCGTTTATCCGCAGCCCCGGTGCCGCCAGGTCCACACGTACACGCTGACTCCTGCCTGTGTAGTTGTGGACTACCGCAGTGATGGTCGACTTGTCCGACTGCACAAGGAAACGCGGCATCTCCAGGCGCACAAGCAAGTCTTTTTGGACTGTGACAGTGCTTCGAGATTCGCCGCACATTGTTCCCATTGTGACTGCGCGCACGGTGGTTCGCCACTTGGTGAGGTTATCAGGCATTCTGAACGTGACTTCAGCCTCACCATTGCCATTTGTGATCACACTGGGTGCCCAGAACGCGGTGTCCACGAACTTCTTCCGCACAACTCCCTTGAACCCGGCTCCCGCTTTGTCAGGGTCACTCAGGTAGATCTCGGGGAATGAGAAGCTGGTTTGGACGCTGTTCTCTTTCCTGGCGTAGAAGTAGTCGACAATATCAGGTGTCTGATCTTCGGCTATGGCGTAAATAGCCTCATCCACCACTCCCAGCGAGAGTTCCGCGCTTACGGGCTTGCCGTGGGGGTCAGTTGCCTTAACCAAGTAGGTTGCTTTCTCTCCCGGTGCGTATTTGCGCTTGTTCGGCTTTACCTGGATGTTAAGTGTGTCCTGCTGCAGAGATACACGCGCACGTGCTTCCTGCGACGTGAAGTTCTTGTCTTTTACATAACAAGCACCGATGTAGAAGTTCGGCCTGTAATCGCTCGTTACGGGAATTTCCACCAGCGTGGTCCGTGATTTCAATGGAACAGTAAGCTGCCTGTAAACCCTGTCTCCCTCCACCGTCACCAGCGCCGTCACACCTATAATCTTGGTGTTGATGAGCACCTTTGCGGTGTCACCGGGGTTGTAGAGCTTTTTGTCCATTACGATTTCAAGGTCGGAGTAGCGGTAGCCGTAGTCCTCAAGCTCGCCAGCATATGACCACACGCTCGACCGCCCCACCACATCGTTGCCCCTCTTGTCACGGCCGCTCACGATAATGGACAAGTCTCCCCCGCGCTTTGGGGTGAATGTGAACGATGCCCTACCGCTGCTGTCCGTCCTGATACTGCGGGTCTGGAGCTTATGCATGCTGCTTCGGTTGTCTTCTTCAGACCACACTTCCCGCCCGATCACCACGCTGAACCGCTTATTCCTGACCGGGTGCTTGTCATAATCCATAGCGCGCACATCTACCGATACAGGTGCACCGGGGCTAGTGACGTAAGACTCCGGCGTTACCTCAATGGCAAATTCCCCGCGAGTGGCAATTATGGACCCCTGTGCTGACACGCTGCGCTCGGAAGAGTCGGTCACATCCACTTGCACTGTGAATTGCTGGTCATTGTCCCAGCCCGCGTCCTCCTCCGGCTGCGGCCATGTTGCCTGGAACTCGACTTCAGCCTCACCGTTCTCGTCAGTGCGTATGTCACCTTCTCCCACAGTCTCGCCGTAGCCACCGTAACCCTCGTAGCCGTCACCTTCGAGTTCATCCATCCCATCTTCGCCCATGAACAGCCAGTAGGGGAATCGTTGTATATAGTAGTGAACCTTCGCATTCACCACCGGCGCACCGAAGTAATATTCCGCTGTTATCTTTGCCTTAACACTCTCGCCCCGAACGCAGCGCTTCCGGGGGAAGTTCACTTTAACGCTGAATTCGGGTTTTCTATAGGCCGCTACCTGAAAACTCGCTATCTGCCTGGGCTCTTCACCTTTTATCGATGGTGAGATCGTGTAATAGCCCGTCCCAGCTTCTTCATTCAGCGTAAATTCTCCTGAATAACAGCCGAAGCGGTCGGTTTTGGTGGTGGTGCGGTAGACGAGAATGTCGCGGCTGTCATGCACTTCAATTACAATGGGCTGTCCAGCAGGCACTTTATAGCCGCCGTCTGTGGATTGCCGCACGATTCCCTTGAAGAACACATCCTGCCCCGGCCTGTAGACCGGCCTGTCGGTGTAGGTGTAGATGGTATTGGTCGTTGACGATGTACTGGAAACCCACGGTGTCACAAATGCGAATGACTCACCACTGCGAGCTATGATAACTCGTTTGTCCTCGTTGCTTGCACCGGTAATGTTCAATTTGAGCAGGCCATCGGTGCCCGTAACGCCTGATGCGACCTGAGTGGAGCCTGCATATACTTTTATATCGCTCGATGCCACAGGCGCGCCCGTCTTAAGGTCCACGGTATAGGCGAGCATATTTCCATCCGCGACCTTGGTCACCATGCCGAGTGATGTCACCATTATCCAGCCCACCTGCCGGGCTCCATCCGCGAATGTGCTTACAGCGTACAACCCCGGCCCGAGCTTGGCTAGGTCAATTCGTTGATTGAAGATACCCTCGGCATCACGCTTGATGTTGTGAACGGAGAAAGAGTCCACCCGCTTAACCGATGGATTAGTGTCCAGATCAGGGACTAATATCGTCCACCGTCCCGACTTATCATCGTAATATGATTTCACCCCCAGCATCGACGGCAGTGAACCACCGGACTTCAGCAAAAACGTGTCCAAGTCCACCTTATATGTATTCACCAGTATAGATCGGGCTTGAGTGAACCCCCGGCACGTCATCTGCGGTTTTTCGCCTGGTGTAAACACGTGCTGATGGATGTAGAGGTCCATGAACGGCTCAGAGGGCTGCAGTTCGGCCTCAATGGTTACAGTCTTGCCCTCCTGCACCCTTACCTTCATCGGTTTCAGATGATGGGCCTCGCTGTTGATGCCGAGTGTGTAGGTTCCCACTGGGAGACGTTTGAACTCGAACTTACCATCCTTGCCGATCTGCTGGCTGTAGTACACGCTTTCGCCATGGACCTTGCTCTCCAGGTAAAGCGAAGCAGGAATGGGGTTGCCGCTCTCTTGTGCCACCGCGCGCCCTCGGAGCCCACCCACGGCTGTCTCCTGGTGAATTCCCAACGCCAGCAGCCCGAATGCTCCCAGCATCGCCACAGCCGCCGCCAGTTTCAGATTGAGCAGTTTGCTAGCTGACATATGTGGCCCCCTTATCGCGCTCGCCGTCTAGCCATTAATCCCGTAACCCCGAGCCAGAGCAGTCCTACGAGCAATGCCCCCGCAAGTATCCATATCTTGGTCCCGCGTGTAGCGCCCCAGTCGATCAATGGCCTCACAAACTGCACCGCCACAAGCTGTGCCCCAATCACCAGCAGGCCTACTACCCACGGCGTATCGTCCCTCGCGTCCGTTGGAGCAGTCACAGGTCCCATCATCAAAAACGCTTCCGCTGCAATTAGCCCAAACACCAACCCCAATACCGCCTTGATCTCCCATATTGCGAACAGCACAATGGGCAAGGCGGCCGCGAATAACCCGAGCAGCAGCACTCCCAGCAGTGCGCCCGCGTCGCTTCGGGTGATCGAGCGCAACCTGATCAGCGATGTTGCAAAGATGAACGGTAAGACCGCCCCCAGCAGCGCGCCGATGAATGTGTAGTGGATTCGGAGGTCAGTGGTGCCCAGTTCGGGCCGATAGGTCTCTATAAATACTCTGAAGAGCACAATTGCAAGCCCCAGCGACAACGCAGAGCCGAGCATCCGTGTTAAATTCAAGCTGCCCCGGTTTCCCACAGCCGTAAGCAACGCAGTCCATCCCGCGATGAGCCCGATACCGATCCCGAGGCCGGTCCACAGCTTGAACGCAACCACCGCTCCCGCAACGACCAGCAGCACCGCCCCCGCCGCCGATTCTACACCTGCCGGTATGTCCGCATCCTCACGATTGCTCGCCGCCAGCCATGCGATCAGCGCCGTTATGCCTATGCCAACCGCTGTCACCTCAAGCAATTGCCAACTCTCAACAACCCTTGCAGAGTAAATCGCCGCCAGCCCGATAGTGATAACCGCCCCAACTATCAGCGAAAGCACATATCCCGCTCCCGGTCGTTCCCTCAACCTGCCCCATGACCCTGTTTCGGTCCCAATATAGGATGCTATGCAGACCGTCGCCGCCATGAGAATTGGAAGGGGCCACCATGCGCGCAGGGTGTCATTGTCGAAGTGATAGATCGCCAGTACAACGGAGGCTGCTGTGGTCACTGAGAAGAACGTCCATATTGCTATAAGCCCGCCGGGGTATGATGATCTCGCACTGCGCAGCAGGTGATGGATTATCCCCGCCATTGCTGCGCCTATGGAGAAGCCGATCAACGCTTCCTGCGGATATCCATGGAAGAGGACATAAGCCAACGAAGCGCCCAGCAGCCCGAGAAATGCCATGCACTCCGCTCCAAGGCTGGCCGCCCTGGCTGAGGCTATCGCGGCAGGCTCCAGTTTCATTGCAACTAGCCCCGCGACTGCGCCGGTTACCCCACCTATCAGGAAGCCGAGCCCAAGCGTCTGCCCCATTGAAAACGGCGCGTTCTTCTGAGACGATATCCCCCAAAATATGAGCGTGAGTATGAGGACAACTCCCGATGCCATCCAGGCGCGCCGTCCATCCCCTTGCTCAACGTCACTTCCCGCCGATACCGCCAGCAGATACATAACCACAGAGCCGATTACACCGACTCCCACACCCAGCCAGCCAAGCCCAACTTCCATCAGTTCCGCCTCCGATTGGGGCTGCCGATCAGCGCCCCTGCTGCATCTATAGATATAACGCGCACAGGGCTTGCACGTTACGTTATATGATGAAAATCTTCTCTCATGCTGTATCTATATCCTTGTGAGTTATCCCTAAATCCTATTGTCATGGTAAATCTGTGCTTTTGGTAACTTCGTAGCAAACTCGTGTCATGCCCTTGATACCGCGCTGACGGCAGGCTAGAATGCAAATGAAGTAAGATGCATCAACGGATGATTTTGGTATGGCACTCAAACTAGCGATATCGGGAAAAGGCGGTGTGGGCAAGTCCACTCTTGCCGGAACGCTGGCCAGGCTTTGGGCGGCTGATGGCTGCAAGGTGTTGGCTATCGATGCCGACCCTGATGCCAACCTTGCCTCTGCACTTGGCTTTCCCTCCGATCTTCGTAGTTCCATCCGCACCATATCCCGCGAGGCTGAACTCATCGAAGAACGCACTGGAGCCAAAGCGGGTCAGTTTGGGCAGATGTTCTCCATAAATCCCGATGTCTCCGGCATTGCCGAGAAATACGGCGTTACATATTCAGGCGTGAGCCTGCTGGTGCTTGGCGCCGTGAAGACAGCTAATGGCGGTTGCGCGTGCCCTGAGAGTGTGCTGTTGAAATCGCTGGTGCGCCATTTAGTGTTGAACCGCGATGAGGTTGTTATCCTGGATATGGAAGCCGGAATCGAGCACATGGGCAGGGGCACAGCAATGGGCGTCGATATGATGGTTACTGTTGTCGAGCCCGGCCAGAGAAGTGTTGAAACAGCCCACCGGGTGCGCGAGATGGCCAGGGATCTTGGAATAAAGAGATTTGCTGTGGTGCTCAACAAGTCCACCGACCCGGCTGCGGACACGGCTTGGCTGAATAGTGAGTTCGGTGAGGACTCCGTGATCGGAGTTATACCTTATGACACACGAATTATGGAAGCCGACCGCACCGGCCGCGCGTTGGTCGATATGGGATTTGATGACCTGATCAAGCCATTTTGTGAGATTAGAGAGAGATTGAAATAGAGCAGAGGGCGGAGAGCGGAGAGCCCGGAGGCCTATGCCAGGTCACATTGTTGGTCCGGTGGCTTCGGCAGCTTCGCAGTCCGAAGCAACGTAAAGTGTTCCCTCTCCCCTGGGCGGGAGAGGGTTAGGGTGAGGGGGCAGCGTTACGTCGAAGATGCCCTACTATCGTGATATTCTAACTCTATGACCATTTTCGCGCTTTCGCTCCTTCGCGCTGTCGCGATTAAAAGTTAATTAGCATTGAATATAGATATTTTTCAGGAGAGAGGTAACCAAATTGAGCTTGAAACCTAAATGCACGGCAACGGCTATCGGGAGCCTTCCCCACACTACAGCCGAGGATGCCGTAAAAGTTATTCTGGCAAGTATTCCCGAAGCGCCGATATGGCCCCAACTTCCCAAGTTTCCGGGCTTCTCCATGAACGAACAGATGGAGATCCAGTATTCAGAGGGGATGCCTGATGTGGTGATCGACCGCGAGAAGGAAAGAATGTTCATCAACACATCAGATGAAACGTTCGCGGGCATCAGCACGTTTATGGAGAAGATTGCCATGGACGATGTCGATGCTTTTGCTATCACCCCCGAGTTCTCCAAGGGCTTCTACGCTATGGAGTCCGCGCTGAAAACCGGCGGCGAAAATCGCCCGTTCGTCAAAGTCCAGACCACCGGCCCCATCAGTTTCGGCCTCACCATTGTGGACGAAAACAAGCGCGCCATCTACTACAACGACATTTACAAAGATGCAGTAGTCAAAGGCCTTGCAATGAAGTGCCGCTGGCAGATCCGCCGGTATAAGGGTTTTGCTGATAACGTCATCTGCTTCATCGACGAGCCTATCCTGTCCGCATTTGGCAGTTCCACCTATGTAAGCGTGAGCCGTGACGATGTCGTTGCTACATTGAACGAAGTCATCGAAGCCGTGCATGCCGAGGGTGGTATCGCAGGTATCCACTGCTGCGGCAACACCGAGTGGTCTATCCTGATCGACGCCGGTGTGGATATCGTCAACTTCGACGCATTCGACTTCGGCGACACTGTGGCCCTGTATCCCGAGGCTATGAAGCGCCACCTCGAAGCTGGCAAGTTCCTGGCCTGGGGTGTTGTGCCCACCAGCGCCGAGAAGATCGCTGATCAGACCGTTGAGTCTCTCATCGCCAAGTTCGACGCGGGCGTAGATAATTTGGCAAAGGCTACCGGTCTGGACCGTCAGATGATCATCGACCAAGCCTTCATCACCCCCTCCTGCGGAACAGGTTCACTCCCGATTCCCGTAGCAGAAAAGGTGTTCAATCTGCTGGGTCAGACAAGCAAGGCTTTGAAAGAAAGATAAGTAGAAACGCTGGAAATCAAATGAGTTACACAATCGCTACGACAGGCAAGGGTGGGGTGGGGAAAACCACCATTTCCGCTCTGATGGTGCAATATTTGGTGGCCAATGGTGGAGCGCCGGTGCTGGCGGTGGATGCTGATTCCAATGCGAACCTCAACGAGGCGCTGGGGATCAGCTACGATGCCAGTGTGGGTGCTATCCGCGAGGACTCCAAGACGGAAGTCAACAAGCTCTCGGGCGTTGCGAAGAACGATTATCTGGATATGCGCGTGCAGGAGGCGCTCGCCGAGCAGAATGGTTACGACCTGATAGTGATGGGCCGGCCTGAAGGCCCGGGGTGCTATTGCTTTGCGAATAACGTCCTGCGCGATGTTATCAAGCGGCTGTCGGCGAACTACAAGAGCATTGTGGTGGACAGCGAAGCGGGTTGCGAGCATATCTCCAGGCGGACTCTTCTAGAAATCGACTTCCTGGCCATAGTCTCAGACTGCACCGTCCGCGGCGTTCGCACCGCTAGCCGAATCAGCGATCTTGTGGACGAGATGGGCACTAAAGTGCGCCGCCGTGGCCTGATAGTGAACCGTGTGCCCGGTGGTGAGATGCCGGAGGGCGTGCGCGCTGCTATCGAGGAGACAGGCCTACCCCTCGCAGCGGTTGTGCCGACGGACGAAAGTGTCGCCGCAATGGATGCAGGTGGGATAGCCATAGGCGACATCCCCGCCAACGCCGCAGCCAGGGTTTGTATTAACAATCTGATGGATGGTTTAAAGGCCTGATGGGCCTGGACAGGTATCGGGTGTCGGGTGACAGGTGTTGGCTGGGGGTTGACGGTCGAGAAGATAACGTGAGCATGCTGAGCCTGTCGAAGCGTGCGACTGCGGAGTGACATTTATTGAAACTTGGCCGCACCCTTCGACGGAGCTCAGGATGCTGGGCGAGACGTCCCTGTAAGTTGCTTCGGACTGCGAAGCTGCCGAAGCCGCCGGGCGCACAACGTGAACAGAACTAAGTGACGCCCGACGCGAAACGCATAACGCATTAACGCGCAACGAGGATTTTATATGGCAGTAGATTTGGAGAAAAGTAGCCAGTCGGTGTCCAGCGATCCGGCGATAAACAAGCTGGTGGATGCGGCGCGGACTGATGATATCCCCACGGTGTGGGATAGATATCTGACCCAGCAGCCTCAGTGTAAGTTTGGTACGACCGGTGTGTGCTGCAGGCTGTGCCACATGGGCCCATGCCGCATTACGAGCAAGGCCCCGGTGGGGATTTGTGGCGCGACGGCTGATACTATAGTCGCGCGGAACCTGCTCCGCGAAATCGCTGCAGGCACAGCCGCCCACTCGGACCACGGCCGGATGCTGGTTAAGACCTTGAAGCTGGTCTCTGAGGGCAAGGGTGGAGAATATAAGCTCGCTGATATCAGGCGCTTGCATGAGGCCGCGGCATTCTTTGAGATCGAGATGGAAGGCAAGAGCGACCTTGAAATCGCCGGTGAGCTGGCTGATTTCTTTATGGAGCAGTTCGCATATTCCAACGAGCCCAACCCCACGCTGAAGCTGGCCCCTGAGAAAACGCAAGCGATGTGGAAGAAGCTGGAGATCGAGCCGCACGGTGTCGACTCCGCCATAGTCGAGCTGATGCACCGCACGCACATGGGCGTTGATCATGATTATAAGCATCTGATTATGGGCGGGCTTAAGTGCAGCCTGGCTGATGGTTGGGTAGGGTCGATGGTTGCGACCACTGTCTCCGATATTCTCTTTGGAACCCCTAAGCCCATCAGGAGCAAAGTCAACCTGGGTGTGCTTGCCGAGGACAAGGTGAACATCATCGTCCACGGCCACGAACCCACGCTGTCCGAGATGCTTGCAATTGCCTCGCAGGACCCTGAGATGCTCGCTTATGCTAAGAAAAAAGGTTCCAACGGCATCAACATCGCCGGTATCTGCTGCACTGCTAACGAAGTCCTGATGCGCCACGGCCTGCCGATTGCCGGAAATTTCCTCCAACAGGAACTTGCCATACTCACCGGTGCGGTAGAGATGATGATAGTGGATGTGCAGTGCGTTATGCCGTCGCTGCCTGAGGTGACCAAGTGTTTCCATACCAGATTGGTGAGCACGTCGGAGATTGCGCAGACATTCAACGCCGAGCAGATTACTTTTGATGTAGAAAAGGGCTACGAGCATGCCAAGCACCTGATCCGCGAGGCGCTCGATAACTTCGCCAATCGCGATAAGGCACGAGTAAGAATTCCGTCTGAGTCGATGGACCTGGTCGCCGGGTTCTCTAATGAGACCATTTTCCACATGCTAGGTGGACGCTTCCGCAGCACGTTCCGGCCATTGAACGATGCTATTATCGATGGTCGCATACGTGGCGTTGTCGGTATTGTCGGATGCAGTAACCCCAAGGTGCGCACTGATGATGCTCACGTAACTCTTGCTACCGAGCTGATCAAGCGAAACGTGATAGTCTTGCAGACCGGCTGCGCTGCTATCGCCTGCGCGAAGGTCGGATTGCTGACCCCTGAGGCTGCCTTGGAAAAGGCTGGTGATTCGCTGCGTGAAGTGTGCGAAGCAGTCGGTATACCGCCGGTGCTGCACATGGGCTCGTGCGTGGACAACAGCCGAATCTTGATGGCGGCTACCAATGTGCTCAACGAAGGCGGGCTTGGTCAGGATTTGTCCGATCTCCCGGTGGCGGGTGCTGCTCCTGAGTGGATGAGCGAGAAGGCTGTTGCAATCGGTCACTACTTCGTGGCTAGCGGAATGCTGGTAGTCCTCGGGCATCCGTTGTATGTGTCCGGCAGCGAGAATGTAGAAAAGCTCCTCACTGAGGAGATGGAAGAGATCACAGGCGGCAAGTTCGCTTGGGAGCCTGATCCTGTTAAGGCCGCTGATATGATCTGCGAACATATTGAAAAGAAACGCGACGCGCTGGGCATCAACCAGAAGCGTGAGCGCAAATTACTGGATATGAAAGAGCGTAGGGAACTGGAATGAGTAAGATTATAGCCTCGTCCGCCATTTCTGGCGCCCATAAAATATATAAACAAGCCGAGGAATACGTTGCGCGGGCCATCGCGGAGAAGGGTATCGACCATCCCGTGGAGTTCCCGGACACCACTTACTCGCTTCCGGTCATATACTCCATGCTCGGTCACCGTGTGGACAAGCTCTCGGATATGCAGTATGTCCTGGATGAGTGCAAGAGTATGCTTGCGCCCATCCCCGAGGAGAGTGTGTGGATGCCGTATTTGGGCGGCACGCTCGACGCGGGTATGTCCACGTTGTTCTGCTTCGAGATGATAGAAGCGTGCAAGTATCTCATAGGCCCTAATCCCGTGAACGATATATGGCTTGGCGCGGCGAGTGATGTTATCATCCGCGAGCGTGGTATCGAGTTTGTCGATGGCAGCGCGCCGGGGTTTGCCGCAGTGGTCGGCGCTGCTCCTAATAAAGAAATAGCCGTCAAGATCGCCCGTGAGCTTCAGGAGAAGAACCTTTACATCTTCATGGC
>JAJFTD010000068.1 GCA_021373255.1 bacterium | reverse complement strand
GGATGGTAATTTTCCACAGATCAGGGTAGTCGAAGGCCGCACTTATGATTGCATGGCGCACAGCAACCTCTTGATTACCAAGTCAGGAACTGCTACCCTAGAAGCTGCGGTGTTGGGAACTCCGATGGTTATCATATATCGCGGTTCTGCGATAATGCGCTTCGAGTTTTTGTTCCGTAAATCGATATTGGAAGATTTTATAGGGCTTCCTAACATCATCGCTGACCGTGGTATTTGTCCGGAACTTATAAATGATGATGCAAGTCCTGAGAAAGTGTCTGATATCGCACTTAGTATTCTCAATGACCAAGCCCGCCTCAGCCAAATGAAGGCGGATCTGGCCGGGGTGAGGCAGGCTTTGGGCGATTCGGGAGCAGTGCAGAGAGCTGCACAAACAGTTATGGAAATGAGGGAGCTGACATAGATAAGCTAATATACTTTTTATTCAGACGGCGCACATTTTTTATGTTAGTGGCGTCTGCGACTGTTCTTCTAATTGCAGATTCAACGCCTCGTAGTTTTCTTTACGGGCTTCCGCTGGTGATAATCGGCGAGATGATCAGGATGTGGTCTGCAGGCTATTTGAACAAGATGTCCAAACTTACCACTGCTGGGCCATTCGCCATTTGCAGAAATCCTCTATACGTGGGCAGTTTCTTTATTAGCCTGGGTTATGTGGTAATGTGTCATCGTCCGTGGCTTGTTGCTCCGGCGGTGGTTTTGTTCTGGTTGTTCCACGGCGGCGCAGTAGCTCATGAAGAGAAGATGCTGGTAGAGAAGTTTGGAGAAGACTTTACCACCTACTGCAAGTCTGTACCGCGCTTCATATCGTTTCCACGCAGCCTTAAGGGTTATGGTAAATTCTCATTCCTGCAGATGATACATAATCGGGAGCATATCAACATAATTGGTACAATCATTACGTCCAGCGTGTTCGCTGTGATGTCATTCACTGATAGCCCGGTGCCGATCAACTGGCTGTTATCATTTATAAGATAGATCGTGGTGAAAGAGGCCTAGTTAATTGGACGCGCAAAAACGCCTTCTTGGATACATAAAACCCTACTGGAAGCGGCTGATTTTAGCAGGTGTATGTGCTGTTGTTATGACCGGATGTACACTTGGGATGAGCACACTTATCCAGTGGTTCGCAGACGCGGGGATATCCAAACCGATCACAGACAATCCTATTATTAACTTCATGCTCGTGCACCACTGGATACACCAATCTCAGGTAAAATCGACGTTGATGTGGGTTGTGGCTGTTCTGATTGTTGTAATCAGCATTCCCAATGCCATATTTAGCTACGCAAACGCATATCTGGTTGCATCCGTTACTAACCTTCTCGGAGCAGATGTGCGCTTCGACATCTACAAGCACATCCAGACCCTACCGCTGCGCTTCTTCCACAAGAGCAGAGCGGGGGATATAATGTCCCGGATGAGCAACGATGTCTCCCTTATACAAAACTCCAGTCAGATCGTTGTACAAGTAATTGATGGGCCGATTAAGATCATCGGTGGGCTCGGCAGCATGTTCGTGTTGAGCTGGAAGCTTTCATTGTTCGTGCTGATATTCGTTCCTCCCATGGTGATTGTAATTGATAAAATCACAAAGAAACTCAAGTCACTAACAAAAACCACACAAGGCAGGCTGGCTGATGTCAACAGCGTCGTGGAGGAATCAATACGGGGGGTGCGCATAGTAAAGTCGTTTGGGATGGAGGATCAGGAAGTCAAACGCTTTGACAGAGTGAACCAGGGAAGCCTTTCCGCAATTCTCCGCTACTGGCGCAGGAATGCGCTGGTTGCACCGATAATCGAGCTTATGGGTGCGATAGTTGTGGCGGTGATTATCCTAATCGGCGGGTGGATGGTCGTAAATAGCGAGATCACATTTCCCGCACTTACGCGGTTTGCGTTCCTCGCGTTTATTGTTGCAGGTTCGGCTAAGCAGTTGGGCAGACTCAACGCCCTTCGCCAGCAAACACTCGGCGCGGCGGATAGAGTCTTCGAAATTCTCGACACAAAATCCGATCTTATCGAAGATCCCAATGGTGCTATTCTGCACGATGTCCAGGGTCGAGTGGAGTTTGCGGGTGTCTCATTTGAATATAACCCCGGCGAGCGAGTTTTAGATAATGTCTCGTTCAGGATAGACTCCGGCGAGGTAGTGGCTATAGTGGGCCCCAGTGGTGCTGGAAAATCGACTATCGCCGACTTGATCCCACGGTTCTATGATGTCACCGGCGGCAGCATCATGGTCGAGGGGATAGATATTCGCAACATCAACACAAAAAGTTTGCGCGAGCAGATAGCTATGGTTCCGCAGGAGACCATACTATTCAGCGGCACGATTAGCGAGAACATCTCCTATGGCCGCCCGGGCGCTGATATGGCTGATATAATCGAAGTTGCTAAAGCGGCTAATGCTCATGAGTTCATACTCCAGCAGCCTAATGGCTACGAGACAGAGCTTGGTGAGGGTGGGGTAGGCCTTTCAGGCGGCCAACGCCAACGCATATCCATTGCCCGTGCCTTACTCAAGAACCCTAAGATTCTCATACTCGATGAGGCTACGTCATCTCTCGACGCCGCTTCTGAGGGTGTCGTTCAAGAGGCGCTGGACAGGCTGATGCGCGGCCGTTCTACTCTTGTTATCGCACATAGATTGTCAACGGTGAAAAGTGCAAACAGAATCCTCGTGATTGACCATGGCCGGGTGATTGAGTCTGGTGCTTTTGATCACCTGCTGGAAGCGGGTGGGATGTTTGAACAGCTTTACCGGACGCAGTTCAGGACGCAGGAGGTCAGATGACGGAGATCCAGGAGAGCCGTTGGACCCGTATGAAGCGGGAAGCTGTTATCTGGCTATTATGGCTCATTTCTACGTGCCTCGGGCTTACTGTTCGGTTCAAAATAGACCGTTGGGACAGGCTGCAAAAAGTAAAAGCCGACGGCAAGGGTGGCCTGGTACTGCCGTGGCACGGCTCCACGCTGCTGGCGATCTACTATTGCCGCCACATGGGATTTTATTCCATTGCCTCGGTGTCTCGCGATGGCGAACTGCAAAACGGCATCCTGCGCAGGCGTGGCTTTGAGACCATTCGCGGGTCCAGCGCCAGGCACGGGATAAGAGCCTTACTTGAAGCCATAAGGCGGCTGCGTGAGGGAAAAGTGCTAGCCTACACCCCTGATGGCCCTAAGGGACCGCCCAAAAAGGTGCAGCCCGGCACTGTATACATGGCACAGAAGTCCGGCTGCCCTGTGTTGCCTGTGGGCGTAGCTTGCGCACCGTGTAAAAGACTGCACTCGTGGGACTCGCACATTGTTCCGCTGCCGTTCTCGCGTGCAGTCATTGCATTCGGAGAGCCGCTGTACATATCTGCGGATGAAGATGAATCTGCCGCCGCAGTGCGAATAGAAGAGGCAATAAACGAAGCCGAAGACCGCGCAAACGGATTACTATTTCCCTCTCCCCTTGCGGGAGAGGGCCAGGGTGAGGGGGCACTGCGCTAACTCACCGATTATAGATAACCATGGTTTTTTTCTTATACAACTTTGTTCTTCTAATTCTATCACCGGCAATTGCTCTCTTTTTGCTGTATAGAATTTTCGTATCCGGCAAGTCAAAGAATTCCTGGCGGCAGCAGTTCGGCAGTGTGAAATTGCCCGATGCAATTCAGAATAAAGATCGTATATGGATTCACGCGGTATCTGTTGGGGAGTCTGTAGCCAGCGCGGCAGTGGTATCCGAACTGAAGAAATCCCTGCCTTATGCGGCTGTTGTAGTGTCGACCACCACCGAGACCGGCCAGGAGATGGCGCGCAAGTCTGTTAAAGATGCGGACGGATTCTTATACTATCCATTTGATCTGGTGCCATTTGTTGCCAGGTCATTGTCGCGCGTTAAGCCGGTGGTATTTGCGAGCACGGACACGGAAATCTGGCCTAACTTCCGTCACCTTGCTCGTGCACGCGGTGTCAGAACAGCGATGATCAATGGCACAGTCTCTGACCGAACCATGGCCGGAGCAAAGAAGGTGCCGTGGCTGTATAAGTGGACGCTGGGCAATATCGACCGGTTCTGCATGCAATCGCAGGCTGATGCTGATCGGATCATCAAGTTAGGCGCTGACCCCACCCGTGTAACCGTCACCGGTAACTGCAAAGCCGATCAAGCTGTTGATCAAATGAGCGACTCCGAAAAGTGTGAGCTTAGAGAGCGGTTCGGAGTTTCTGATGAATCGATGGTCTTTGTCGCCGGCAGCACAAATCCGGGCGAAGATGGACCCGTTATAGACGCATTTATAGCCGCAAGGGCTGTGCATAAGAACCTCAAGCTGATTGTCGCGCCAAGGCAGATCGAGCGTCGTGAGGAAATCGCTGTGATAGCACGAGAGAAAGGCCTGAGCTGCGGTTGGCGCAGTTATCCCGCGAGCATTACCGGAGCCGAGGATGTTGTTATCCTGGATACATTCGGTGAGCTGGCGAAGGTATATGCTATCGCTGACGTGAGCTTTGTGGGTGGAAGCCTTATCCCGCGCGGCTGCCACAGCATTCTGCAGCCCATTGCAATGGGAAAGCCCGTTTTCTTCGGTCCATATACTTTTAAGGCAAAGGATCTCGTCGCGCAAGCCAAGGCGGCCGGAGTAGGTTTTGAGGTTGCGGATGGAGCTGAATTCGGCGCACGTATTACAGATATGCTAGGCAACCGCCTACTACTGGACGATATCAAAAGCCGCTGTGAGAACATGATGAATGCAAATCTAGGAGCATCAAAACGCACCGCAGATGCCCTTGTAGAGCTTTATAAGCAAGCTCGCGATAGTAATGACCATAGACTGAAGACCGTCGACCGATGACCAGACCATATATCGAACGAGTAGTCCTGGGTGAGGATCGGGGCCTGTGTTCCTGGCTGATCCGCCTGGTTTTATGGCCGCTTTCGGTGCTGTACAGGGTTGGACTGGCAGCATATCTAGCCGCATATCGCCTTGGGCTTCGCAAAAGGCATGTACTAAGCGTGCCGGTGATCAGTGTCGGAAATCTTACGTTTGGCGGGACCGGCAAGACTCCTGCTGTGCTATCTATCTGCAGGATGCTGACCCAGCGAGAAAAGCGTGTGGTTGTTCTTTCACGAGGCCATGGCGGTTCAGCAAAAGGCAGCCTGATCGTATCAGACGGAACATCCATCTTGTGTGATGCGGCGGAATCGGGAGATGAGCCGATGCTGCTCGCTTGCTCGCTGCTGGGAGTGCCGGTAATTGTGGGCAAAGACCGTCGCGTGACCGGCGAACTGGCCTGCGAGCGGTTTAGTCCGGATATTATTTTACTGGATGATGGCCTGCAGTACTGGCAGTTAAATCGAGATTTGGATATACTTGTGCTTGATGCGAAGAAACCCTTCGGCAGTGGGTTCGTGATGCCGATGGGTGATCTCCGTGAGCCATTGAGCGGGCTGAGCCGTGCGGGAGTTGTGCTTGCGACTAATTCTTCTGAAATGGACGAGTCCGCATTTGCAGATCTAGGAGCAAGCATTCAAAAGTTCGCACCAAATACGCACATATATAGATGCACTCATACGCCCAGCACTTTGATTCGAGTGAGAGATGGTGAACCTCTCACTCTCGACTGGCTGCGTAGTGCTGAGGTCGTAGCGTTTTGTGGCATTGGCCACCCGGAATCGTTTACGCGCACACTGGAGTCCTTGGGTGCTGTTGTGGTCAAAAGGCTTGATTTTCCGGACCATCACCCGTTTTCGGACCAGGACATAGAGATGATTGAAACCGAGCGCAAGGCGAACAGTGCGCGAGCAGTGGTTACCACCGAGAAAGACATTGCGCGCCTGAGCGGAAAAGCTGCGATAAACGACCTATACACACTCGGGATCACTCTTGAAATTGAGGATAGTGCAAGTTTTGCAGAGTACATCTCCAACAGGATTAACGATTAGAATACGCAAACTCCCGCCCAAGAAGAGGCTGATAAAACTAATAGGCCGGATCACCTTTGCATTGATGACCCAAGCCGCCGGTCTTCTGAGGCCGTGGTCGGTACGCGGGCTCGGCAATGCGTTGGGCTCTGCGTTTTATGTGTGCTCCAAGCGCTACCGGACGGTCGCGCTCAAAAATCTTGCCAGGGTGTTTGGCAATGAGAAGAACCGGGCCGAGATCGAGGCTATAGCCAAAAATGTATTCCGCCACTTTACGCGAAGTGCGTTCGAGTTTTTCTACCTGCTCGCCCTGAGCCAAAAGCAGATCGACGAAATGGTCAATATACAGGGCAAGGAGCACTTGGATAACGCGCTGGCCAAAGGTAATGGATGTATAATCATCACCGGCCATTATGGCAATTGGGAACTGATGGCACGTAAGCTGGTTATACTCGGTTATAAGATAAACGTAATTGCGCGAGATAGTGATGACCCCGGCATGACCGGCATCACAACGCGCATCCGGGAGCAGGGCGGGTATCGGGTTTTCGACCGTGATCAACCCATCATAGGCGCATTCAGGGCCCTTAAGAACAATGAGATATTGGGTATCTTGCCTGACCAGAACGACTCTTCAGGTATATTTGTGGACTTCTTCGGAATTCCTGTGGCGACTGCTGTCGGGCCCGCGACGCTTTCGCTGCGGTCGGGAGCGCCGTTGGTTCCAATATTTTGCGCCAGAGCTGAAGACGGCCGATATTGTGCCACAGTTTACCCAAAGATTGAGTTTCAACCCTCTGGCAATAACGAAAAAGACATTCATGACCTTACGGGCTTGATAAATAAAGCAATTGAGCGGGAAGTCCGCCGGAATCCGTCGCAGTGGCTGTGGATACACGACCGGTGGAAGCTCTCGCCCAACAAGGAAGAGAATATTGGTATCTGACGCACCTAAGAGAATTCTAATTGTTAAGTTGAGCGCTATAGGCGATGTGCTGATGGCGACCCCGGTTGCACGTGCGCTGCGCGAGGAGTTTCCTGACGCGTATCTGGCGTGGATCGTAGAACGCAAGTCAGCAGACATTGTGCTCGGAAACCCGTATCTAGACGAAGTCATTGTCTGGGACAGGACAAAAGGTAATGGTGTGCTTGGCGATGCCGTGAACTTCTTCAAAGTGTTCGGCAAGCTCCGAAAGGAGCTTCGTTCACGCAAATTTGACGCATGCGTAGATGTTCAGGGGCTGCTCAGAAGCGCGGGAGTTTGCCTCGCGTCGGGTGCCCGCCGCAGGATCGGTTTTTCTGACGGTGCTGAGGGCAGTGTTTTCCTTTACAATGAAAAGTATGACCCTGGTGGTGACGATGTCAATGCCCAGCAGCGCAACCTCGATCTTCTCAAGAAACTTGGCGTGAACTCTACTCAGACAGCCATGTATATGCCCGTGAGTGATGATGACCGCCGGTTTGCTGATGAGTTCTTCAGCAAAGAGGGTTTGGATGACGCGAAAGTGGTGGCGTTTTGCCCGGCAACGACTTGGGTGAACAAGCACTGGACTCCCGAAGGCTGGTCGCAAGTGGCTGATCTCTTGGCTGAGAAGCATAATGCGAAAGCCTTGATCTTGGGTTCAAAGGCTGACATCCCACTGGCAAGCAAAATAGTGGATGGTTCACGCTGCAAGCCTACAGTGAGCGCAGGGCAGACCACTCTTAAGCAAGCCGGAGCGCTTATGGGCAAGTGTGCGGCGGTAATTGGGGTGGATACGGGTCTGCTGCATATGTCCGTTGCACTCGACCGGCCGACCGTGGGACTGTTCGGTGCCAGCGCATGGCGGTGCTTCCAGAAGAAAGACAACTTTATCTGGGTGGCTAAGGACTTTCCGTGCAGCCCGTGCCGCAGGCACCCAACATGTGAGAATGTCGATTGTATGCAAGCGATTACTTCACAAGATGTGGAGAACGCCGTCGGATCGTGGCTGGAGTAGGCTTGCGTAATGAACATCATCTGCTTCCATCTGAACCAGGTAGGAGATCTTATCTTTTCGCTACCTGCACTCAAGTGCATACGTGACAGTTTTACGGGATGCTCAATCACGTCCGTGGTGCGGCCTGGCGCGCGCGAATTGCTGGAATGTACAAACCTGCCTGACCACATACTGTGCAGGAATAATGGCTGGAACCTGGACAAATATGAACTAATCCGCAGCCTATCATCGGTAAGATACGATCTTGCTATTGTTTTTTCTCAGAGTGCTGAGTGCGCATTACTGGCATTTCTGAGCGGTGCTCCAAAGCGGGTGGGGTTCATTAACACGTCCCTCGGCGTATTATTAAACCAACACGTTGGTTTCACCCACCCACCGTCAACAGATAATAACCTTCGCCTTGTCGCTGCCATTGGCTGCAGAATAACATCTACTGACTATTCAGGCCTTATAACTCCGTCGCCTGAGCATATTAGTCGTGCTCAAAGCCTGCTTGCTTCATTCGGGATTAGCGAGAGTGATGATATAGTTGTTCTTTCGCCGGGCACATCGGGCAGGCGGAGCGTGAAGGAGTGGTCAGATTCAGGTTTTGCTGATGTAGGCAATTATCTGAATGGACGCGGTGTGAAAACTGTGATCCTGGGCACGATCCCTGCAACTGGCATTACGGATCTGTGCAGTTCCATTATCGACTTGAGCGGAAAGACCAGCCTCGCAGAGGCTGCAGCCGTGTTGTACAGGAGCCGCGCTGTAGTCTCAGTTGACTCCGGTATGCTACATTTAGGCGCGGCTGTGGGGACTCGAGTGGTTGGCCTCTACGGCCCTTCAAATCACAATATTACCGGGCCGAGGGGTGAAGGTCATGTTGTGATCAGGTCCGATGCGGACTGCAGCCCCTGTATGCGTACGGAGTGCAACTATAAGCGAAAATGTATGACAGACATAGACTCCGGTAAGGTAATCGCAGCGATGGATAACATACTTGCAAGCGGTATCGCTCGATGATCAAACCACTCAGGACTATCCATATCGACTCCGAAATGGGTTGGAGCGGTGGCCAGCGGCAAGTAAGCGCACTGTGCGCCTATCTTCATGAACAGGGTCACGCAGTTGCCATCATCTGCCAACCGGGTTCAAAGCTGGAAGAGTGGGCGAGGAGCAAAGGCATCGAATCGATTCCAGTACGTATGCGCTCCACACTCTCGCTTGGTTCTGTGCTAAAGATGCGTTCTATAATGGCCTGGTGGATGCCCGATGTAGTTCATCTTCACGCTTCGCGCGCACACATCCTCGGCAGCGCCGCTGCTCGGCTTGCTGGGGTAAAAAAAGTGCTTGCCACGCGCCGCCAGCAGGACGCCGTGCACATGGTTTGGCCTAACACCAGTGCTTATGGTTCCTGGACCACTGTGATGGTAGCGATATCAGAAGCCGTAAGGGATGTGTTGATTGAATGTGGTGTAGATCCCGGAAAGATTCGGGTCATCAGGAGTGGGTGTGATGTTGATGCATTCACCTCGGCGCAGGCTGACCCAACGCTTCAAGCGTCCTTTGGAGCGAATGGCTTTCCACTTGTGTGCACAGCCGCTTTTCTTAGCGAGCGCAAAGGGATCAACTACCTTATTGAGGCTGCATCTCTGCTCAAAGACTTCGGCACACCGGTGCATTTAGTTATCGCCGGTGAGGGTGAACGTCGCGTCAGCCTGGAAGCACAAGCCAATGATCTTGGTATTAGAGCGACGTTTCTCGGCTACTTCAGCGATACTCCTCGCCTGCTCGCCTCAACAAATATATTTGTGATGCCCTCTCTCTCCGAAGGGCTTGGCGTTGCAGCCCTTGAAGCGATGGCCGCCGGTAAACCGGTCATCGCCAGCGCAGTAGGCGGGTTAAGGGAGTCGGTTGTTGACGGAGTTACAGGCTATCACGTTCCGCCAGCCGACCCGCGTGCCCTTGCGGATGCTATTCGCAAGCTCCTGGCTGATCCCAATATTTCCAAACGAATGGGTGCTGCAGGGCAGGCGAGAATGCGTGAGCTGTACAGTCTTAATAACATGGCGCAATCAAACGAGGCTCTGTATCAAGAGCTTCTTAACAGGTGAATCGGGTTGGGCATTTCGGCAGTGCTGATAACATATAACGAGGAAGCCAATATAGATCAGTGCCTGAAGAGTTTGAACTTTGTGGACGAGATTGTGGTATTGGACTCATTCAGCTCGGATCGCACTATTGAGATCGCCCGGCAATATACAGATAAAATCCGCATGCGGGAGTTCACCGGGTTTTCGGACCAGAAGAATGCGTCGGTTGCGCTGGCGACAGAGGAATGGGTGCTGGTGATTGATGCCGACGAGGTTGTCACAGACGAGTTGGCAGCCGAGATCAAGCGCGCTGTTGAAACAGGTGAGTTCGATTATTACAGCATACCCAGGCTCAGTTATTTCCTTGGGCGGCCGATCAAGCATTGCGGCTGGTATCCTGACAATGTGGTGAGGCTGGTACGCCGTTCAAAGTTGCGTTTTCCCGATCGCCTTGTCCATGAGTCCGTTATTGTCGATGGTAAATGTGGCATGCTGCACTCCGATCTCATTCATTACAGCTATCGCAGCATGGAAGATTTTACACGCAAGATGATCAACTACTCTCGAGCCGCCGCACAGCAGAAGATGAGCGAGGGCGCTGGAGTGAGCGCATCTGATTTGTTTTTAAGACCGTGGCTGATATTTCTAAAAAAGTATATCCTTAAGCAGGGTTTCCGTGATGGTATGCATGGTTTGGTTCTTTGCGTGCTTACAGCTTGCTCGTCAGCCCTGAGATACGCTATGCTTTGGGATATGATTGCTAGAAAGGCCGTCACGGAGGAGCAGACTGGTGGTAAGTAGAATGAAGTATGTGCAGGTGCTTCCATTGGCCTTGGCCGTAGCTCTGTTACTGGGCAGGAGCCCAGTGTGTGCGGCGTCAGCAAAGATAACAGAGCAGAGTTTGAAAACAAAGATCACGGCGTTAACAAAAGACCTCCAAGACCTGAGCATGACCGGAACCGTTACGCAGAGCAACAAAGATGCCCTTGCCGAGGTGGAACCTAACTTCGCTCGGCTATATGAGTTCAAAAGTGCAAAGGTGATGCTCAAGCTCCCCGACAGGTTGCGCATGGAAGGCAAGCTCGGAATGGTCAGGGTGGAATATGTTGTTAATGGTTCTACGAAGATATTTCGAGCATCGCCGATCAAAGTAAACAAACGGGAAGAATATCCGGATGATCCAGCTAAACTCCAGGGCGCATTGGATGTAGGCTTGGTAACTCCGACTATGTGGGAAAACCGCCGCATTGAGGTTATGGAGGATACAGATGCGGACACCTGCGGCGAAATCAAACTGCGTCTTCGCTGGCCCAAGGGTGATATGGTATACTACGCGTGGCTTGACGCGCAAAACCTGTGGCTGAAAAAATACGAGAAGTATGACAGTCAGGGCAAACTTAAAGCGCGTATGGTATACTCTAATCCTAAAAATATTTTCGGGAACATGTGGATGCCTACACGGGTCGAGATGTATGCCCCAGATGGAGATAAGGCGGGCACGTCTGAAATGAGCGATATAAAATATAATATCGGGCTGCCTGATTCACTTTTTAAATGAGCTTGAACCCAATAATCTGCAACTTGTGCGGGAACGCTGTGACGTCTGTTCTCGTCTCCAAAAATGGTCATGATGTTTATCAGTGCGGTTCGTGCGGCCTTGCGTTTACCTATCCGCAGCCTCAATCTATAGCCGATCAGTACGACTCATCCTACTTCGATTTATACCGCCGCAGGAGGCAGTTCCGACTGAAGCGTGCGGACGCCAGGCTGAGGCTCATAGAATTGATCAAAGAGCCAGGACGGCTGCTTGATATCGGCTGTTCCCTGGGCTACTTTGTAGAAGCGGCTAATACCAGGGGTTGGCAGGCGTCGGGCGTCGAGATATCGCCATTCGCATCGCAAGAGGCGCGAGAATTGGGCCTCGATGTGCGAACTGGAGTCCTCGATGGTGCCGGTTATGATGATGGCGCGTTCGATTGTGTTACGATGTGGGACGTCCTTGAGCACGTGCCTGATCCCACAAAACACATGCTGGAGGTAGGGCGAGTGCTTTCACCTGGCGGCTTGGTGGCAATCGGCACACCTAACCTGGGGCATGTTAGGTTTAAGATAAAGCGCGAACAGTGGCGACATCTAAAGCCTGCCGAACACATCTTCTATTTCAATAAATCGAGCATATCAAAGCTTCTGGACAAAACCGGCTTCGACTTCGTTTATGCACCTGTGCTGGGTGGCAGATCATTTTTTGGCAGCTCTGGCGCTGCGATAAAAAGCGGTGTAGCAAGGCTTATTCAACTCAACGATGTACTGACTGTTTACGGAGTGAAAAGATGACCTCAAAATACCCGTCAATTGACCTTACGGGCTTGAATACAATGTCGATCAAGGATCGCAAGAGTAAGGTGGATGTAGTGGATTTTGCCACACCGCATTGTACCGGTTGCGGGATAACCGGCTTCCTGAACAACCTGCCCAATATCTTCGCCGGCCAGACTATTCGTGCAGTAATTGATAAAATCGTCGCTGCACGTAAAATGGACAAACCTGTCGCCATAACAATGGGCGCGCATGTTATCAAGTGCGGACTGAGCCCGATGCTTGCTGATCTGATGCGCAGAGGGGTTATTACGTCGCTTTCATTAAATGGTGCCGGTGCGATCCACGATTCCGAGATAGCCAGATTTGGCCGAACGTCTGAGGATGTGGTCGAAGGCATGCACACGGGTATGTTTGGCATGGCTGTTGAGACCGCTGATTTCCTCAACACAGCCGCAGCCACGGCGAAATCCGAAGGACTTGGTTTTGGCGAGTCATTGGGAAAGGCGCTGCTGGATTGCAATGCGCCGCATAACGATGTCAGCCTGCTCGCCACGGCTTACCAGTGCAACGTGCCGCTGACTGTGCACGTTTCCATCGGCTGCGATATCGTTCATATGCATCCATCGGCTAATGGAGCTGCTATTGGTGACGCATCAATGCATGATTTCCGTATACTTACTGAAGCTCTACGGAATCTCGGCGGTGGAGGTGTGCTTGCGAACCTGGGCTCGGCTGTTGTGCTTCCTGAGGTTGTACTCAAGGCGATTACGATGCTTATCAACCTAGGTTGTGATCTATCCGGAATGACCGGAGTCAATCTGGATTTCGTGCAGCATTATCGTTCGAACCAACAAATAGTCGCGCGTGTCCGTGAGATAGGCGGTGAGGGTTTTGTGCTTACCGGGCATCACGAGTTGATGATACCGCTTCTCGCCGCTGGTGTGGTTGAGAAGCTGGAAGGGATTGTTTAATGGACCTAAAATCTTGCCTGTCGGCGCTAGACAACTTCGCTGGAAAAAGAGTTCTGGTGGTAGGTGACCTGATGCTGGACGAGCACGTGTGGGGCACCGTGAGTAGAGTCTCGCCCGAAGCGCCTGTGATGGTTGTAAACGCAGATTCTACCGATGCCCGCCCCGGAGGCGCGGCAAACGTGGCAAAGAACATTCGCGCCCTGGGTGCCAAAGCCTGCGTGGTTGGAGTGATTGGCGACGATGAAACTGGCAGGATACTTCGAGATCGTCTTGTGGAGTCCGGTGTTGAAGTTGATGGGCTATTCATTGATAAGAGCCGTCCCACCACCCGTAAATCCAGAATATGGGCTTCGCATAGGCATCAGGTCGTGCGTGTAGATTGGGAAGACAAGCGCAAGATAGCGACTTCTATTGTCAGACGGGTTATCGAGTTTATAGATAATGTGTCTGATATAGTAGATGCTATACTTCTTTCTGATTATGACAAGGGCGTGGTCGCGAAAGAAATTGTGCGTGCGTCCATTAAAGCCGCAAATGACCATAACAAAATGTGCGTTTCGAACGCCAAGCCTCGCAACCTTTCATACTTCACAGATATTGGCTTAATAACAATGAACAGGCCCGAGGCCACAGCGGCATCCGGCGTCGATATTAGCAGCGCTTCCGATGTGGAAAGAGCGGGCCGGAAGATACTTGCCACAACAGGCTGCAGGGGGCTGGTCATAACTACTGGCGCGCAGGGTTTGTCCGCATTTTCATCAAATGGCTGCGTAGACCACATACCCGCCGTAAAGAGCGAGGTCTACGATGAAGCCGGGGCAGGGGATACGGTTGTGAGCGCCCTCACTCTTGCGCTTACCGGTGGACTCGACTTAGCCGGGGCTGGCGCCATAGCTAACTGCGCTGGTGGTGCGGTTGTGCGGAAGGTTGGCGTTGCTACTACTACCATTGAGGAGATCGGTGCTCTGCTGAGCGCCTCGTGGACTCAACTTGCCTCGGGTTAGTTCTCTAGCCATATTCGCACTTGCACTTTGCGCGCTGCTGGCTGGCTGTTCCGGCGGTCGTTCCTCCAGCGACCACTTCGAACGCGCAGGCAGGTTGCTGGGCAAAGGTCAATACTCTGCTGCCCGAAATGAGATTAACGCCGGTATAAAAGCACACCCGTCCGACCCCGACGCATATGTCACGTCTATGGCTCTCTATATGGCTAGCAAGCGTTACACAGACGCATGCATTATTGGAGAAGCACTGATCAAGCGTGACAAATCTGGTAAATTGCATTACAAGCTGCCAAAACTTGTTAAAGCCGATATCTTCAGCCAGCTCGGCTTCTGTTACAGCAACATCCCTGACATAAAACGTGCCGAGCATTCTTACGAGTCCGCTCTCACCCTGGACCCCAACAATCCACAGTATCTCAATGGTCTGGGCTGGCTATACGCCGACAACGACATCAAACTCCAAAAGGCTCTTGAGCTTACTCAATGTGCTGTTGAGCTTGCACCGAAAGATGGCAGTATTGTGGATAGTTATGGCTGGTCTCAGTATAAACTAGGTATGTATGATGCCGCTGTCCTTACTCTGAAGCGAGCAGTAGAGCTTCTACCTGACAATGGAGAGCTGCGTTACCACCTCGGCGCGGCTTATGCGGCGCATGGTTGCCGTAATGAGGCGTTAGTCGAGGTTCGAAAAGCACTTCTTCTTGATCATAGTCTCACAAAAGCAAACAAACTCCTCAAAAAACTTCAATAGTAAGAACGACCTCATCCTTAATCACTTCTTAACAGCTCTACCCAGTGCACAAATTGTGACTGTCGGACAAGCCAATGATATTTATAGACCGACTATTCTATATTTGTTCTCCCAAATAGTTGACGACGTAAGAGCATTGTGATACAATTCTACCACTAAGCAAGCATGCTGCTTTACAGTTGTTGTGGCATTAGGAGGAGAGTATGGCAACGGGTACCGTGAAGTGGTTTAGCGATGCCAAGGGTTACGGCTTTATTCAGACAGAAGAAGGAGCCAACGCAGGCAAAGATATTTTTGTACATTATTCTGAAATTCAAAAAGATGGTTACAAGAGCCTCGCCGCAGGTCAAGCGGTAGAGTTCGAGCTGCTGGATACACCCAAAGGCCTTCAAGCAAAGAATGTAGAACCAAGTTCCTAAACACACCGCTACGGATTGGCTAACAATGCTTCTTATTATGTGACGGCGAAGAGCATCGCTTTTCGTGTTCTTGCTTCATTTTCTACCCATCAAGTAGGAGCAGATGCGGGCAAATGATCTACTTCGCCGTCGGGAACTGCATTTCACCTGTTGTAATACCCGCAATTCGCGTCTGGGCTATTTACAATCTGACGTGGAACCTGTATAATATTGAGCGTGGCCCGCGGGCGGTTAGATCAGGGGGAGATCGCTTCGTTGACACCGAAGAGGCCATTGGTTCAAATCCAATACCGCCCACCACTTTGAGCACGAAATCCGACGTTTCGTGCTCAAAATAAGCGCTTCGTTAAGGGTTCCGTCGCTCTTCTAATCCTTGATTAGGAGGGCGAAATGCAAAGCACTTCTTTTAGCAAAATCTGACGCTGGTATCAGCGTCGAAAACCTCAGACGGTATGACGAATATTGGCACATGGATTGTGACATCCGCCAATTGTCATGGCGTACCATCAAAAACCGCAAGTTCACCATCAATCAGCTTCTCCAGTTCCTCGAAAGCAAGGGTTATGACCAATGTGGGCTATTGGAGCTAAAGCAATACTTCTCCTATCTTTCGAGTGGGCATGAAGACCCGAATGGGAGATGGCGTAATGCCCACCTGATCAAGCGGGTTCGTCCGTGTACAGTCCAAACCTACTACATCACTCTACGCACATTCTTTCGTTACCTTGAGGCTGAATGGGTCATAGAGGCGTCTCCTGTGGAAAGCATTAAGTTGCCAGTATGCCGTCCCGACCAGATATTTCTCCACTCAACCATCGTTGACGATGTCTGGCAAATCAGTTATAGTACGGGTGGGGGAATTGATTGTAGATGGAACTAGAAAATAATACCGGCAACCTGCCGGGCTGTTCTCGCCCTATGAAAGGGTGTATGGTGACCATCGGCATTGCATTGGTTGGCTTGATGGCACTGTTATTTTACGCTTCGCGAATGCCTGCCGTACGCGGGATTGTGCTGTGTCGTGATAATATGACCCAAATTGGCGCCGCGATTGGCCGCTATCACGATGTCAATGAGGCCTATCCAGCAGACTTACTTGCGCTCAAAAAAGAGTATATTAAAGATCAGTCGATACTTCGATGTCCATTAGATAAATCGCCGGGTAATGCGCCCAGTTACTCATATCACAAGCCTACCCCAGGTTCACGGGGCCATTTTGCTATGTTGGAATGCGACCGGCACAGGATATCTAAAGATATACCGCCGTACAAGTTGATTTTCCGAAAAGATGGCACTTTTGAAATGAAAAATCCGGTTCTGCAGCGGAAGACAAAAAAGTAGGGGCGGAAGAAGATTCCACCCCTTAGTAGGTAGTATGGAGAGTGCTCGTCCGCATTATTCACCTTAATCAAATACCACAGGCTTTGATGTGGTATTCAATCTAATAATGAATAACGCGGCTTAGGGTTCAATTTTTTACTTGCGTTTTGCTGGTTTCACGTTTGTCCCATTTATGCTGCAGTTACCCTTATTTCCACGCTTGCTCATGATTGTCTGGAGCTTCTGAAGCTGTTCAGGGGTGAGTTGTGCCTTGATCTTCTCGAAGTTGCCCTGTCGAATCGTCTTGAGCTGCTCCTTCTTTTGATCAGGGGTGAGGCTGGTGTTCTGCCTTATAGCTTGAATCTGAGGGCGTGCCTCTGCGAGAATTCCACGGATAACGGTCTGCTGCTCCTTTGTGAGGTTTAGCTGCTTCATCAGCATCGCATGATTTCCGCGTCTGCCGCTGAACATGCGCCTTGTCAGATTCATCTGCTTGGCTTTTTCCTGCTGCTCGGGAGTTAGCACATTCATGATCTTTGCGCTGACATCTTCCCTCAAGGCTTTGATTTTACTCTGCTTCTCTTCTGTGGTGGCACTGGACTTGCGGATATCACCGGCATCTGTGCGGAACTGCTTTACAATATCTTTGATCTGCTGCTGCTGGTCGGCTGTAAGCCCGAGCTTTTGTGCTGCCATCTGCATTCCATTGCCTTGGCGGCCTTTCTGGCCGATGACTTTCCCTTGCTGAGCGAAAGCTGCGCCCGCAATCAAGATAAGGGATAAGCATGCAATCAGTAGTGTTCTGAGCTTCATCGTATTCCACTCCTGTCTTTCTCACCCGCTCATGAATGATGCGGGCTAATTCGATTAGGGTTTGCGTTACGATACAACAGACGGCTCCGGCATCACATGGTTACAGGGTAGAGCTAATTATTTTGACCTGCACAATTATTGTCAATGCCTGGACGTGTTTGAAATGGTTGCGAGTTGGAGATAATTAGTATAGGTGTGCTTATGCGTGGTACATCAATACTGCTATCATCGAAGCTCGGAGACTCCGAAGCACAGGGAGATCAATAGTAAGGATTACCGTTGCTCGTATGAGCCGGCCTCGATGCTATAAGTTAGGAGGCCACAAATGAAAACTGTAAGAGAGGAGGCAATTATCCAACTGATCCAGTCCAGATTGAGTCAGGATAGACTCACGGCTGGCGAGACAATATTTGTGACTCTGGAAGACGGCGATGTGGTCCTTATCGGATGGTGCGATACCGAAAAACAAAGGATAGCCGCATTGAGAATAGTGACTGGTACATACGGTGTCAGACGAGTTATTGACCGTATACGTGTTCGCCGTCTGGCCGTTTCTATTTAATTATCTGCATTGATTTGTTGCACGACCGAGCAGTCGTTGCATAGCCAATCGGCCCAAACGGCACGTTCTAATGCAGACCGGGCCTTGTTGAGCAAGGCCCGGTTGTTATCATCTGTAGCATCTTCTGGTTCCACTTTAAGGATTTGGGTATCCTTAACTAGAAGGCATGTCCCTGAATCGTCTTCACGAATATCTTTGGCTGTGAGCCCAGCATTCAGTGCTTCATTGATCTTCTTTGCAATAGTCTCTGCGCGTTCTTTTGATGCTTGTTTATTGGCTCCGGATGCAGGTGTAAAGAACACCCTGTTGCTTATGACCACTTCATACTGCTCGCTTCCCTCATTTACGGGCACGCATCTCGCATATGCAATGTCGTTCAATTTGCGTGTATCCAGCTTATAACCCATGGCTATCATTGTTTGAGTGATTGCATTAACCCGTCTATATGGCGCTGGGTGGGTTTGATAAATTCCAAGAGACACAGTGGGATTTTGGTCATGAATAGTGTCGAGCTTCTTCATAAAACTAATCAGCGCCTCAGGATTGTATGCGGAATCGATCATATATGCCACGGCTGTGCGGTCCGCGTCTTTCTCGGCTTCCTGAGTCTGGCTGCTTGTCCTGCCAATCTTTAACATCTGTGCTCCCAGCAGCAGGTTATTTAGATCTTTGCTGCGGGCATTGCCGAGTATACCTGCTAAGGCGATTAGCGCAACATAACGGTCAAGTTTGGACTGGCTCTTAACCAGGCGTACCGCGTGGTGGTGGGAAACATGTGCTATTTCATGAGCCAATACTCCTGCAATCTCATCATCTGAGCTTGCCACATCTATCAGGCCGGAGTTAACATACACCAACCCACCAGGCAGTGCAAAAGCGTTTACATCATCGTCCTCTATCACTTTGAACTGGTATTTGAATGGATATATCTCCGACGACCCGTAGGAAGCAGTGACTTCTGTGGAACTGGCTATATCGGCAAGTCTTTGTCCGATGCGCTCGACTCTCTTTACAATGGCGGGGTCAGTGACGAATTTGACCTGTTCTTCAATGGATTTTGCGGCATCACGGCCCAGCTTCTCTTCATCCTTAACACGGTCACCAAAGGAGGACAACGCCGGCATCAATGTGAGCGCCAGCAGTGATATGAGTATGAGACGGATTCTCTTCCTCACGTTCATACTTTCATACCTCAATCCAAGACCAGGAGCCATTGCTGATCGGCGCTATTCGGTGAATATGAACAACGCGGATTAATATCGGATACCCCCTGCCTGTTGTCGCGAAACATAAGTGGATCTAGAGCAAACTGCACCTAATGTACAAGCACCTATGCGCACATAATCTTTAATGGATGAAGATACTGCCTGAGGGAGGAACACTGTTTTGAAGTCACGTAAAGAAATATCAACCCCGTGCGTTGTCAGAGCCAATGCAGCCGATATAGCTGAACAAAAGATGCTCGTTGGTGACCCGGGTTCCGAACTGCAGCAGTGCACAATAGTTGAGTCTGTACGCAAACTTATGGCGTTTGGTCTTTCGATGCAGGACATGGACGCGCTGGGAATTCGCGAGCCATTATTGCAGACGATTTGTGAGTATGCGCGCCTGTCAGGCAGCGATGCTAATATGCCCGAACGTTCAGATAATGGGGTGGACGCGACACTTAAAGCCGTCGAAGACCAGCTTCGTGGTCTTGATATGGAGGCTGAGATGCTCAATCTGAGGAAACGGGCCTTGAGGCGCAGGATCCAGATATTAAAGAAGCTTTCAGGTTCTCTGGAATCGCACAAAGGCGATTCTATGAATACATAGTACCTCCGCTCGATCCTCTCCTTTCCAGCCAAGAGGGCGTCGGTTTTATTTCCGGCGCCCTCTGCTGTTGTACCAGAACACCACTATATAAATATCCATAATCATGCAAATATTTGAAGGATAAGCCGAATTCATGCGCTAACCCCAATACGGTTCATTAAGTCAGATAGAAGGGGATTTCATCGCGAAAACGCGAAATATAGAAAATGCGAAAAGGGAATTGGTACAGTATGACATGGTGAGTCCGGCGGCTTCGGCATCAGGATGCCGAAGCAACCAAGTAATCAAATACTAATGTTCGGGTAGATCTCTGATCTGCGCCGAAAAAGGCCAAGTGGGATCTCCTGATCCCACCACGTCCTACTCTTGATTACACGCTATGGCATCAGAGATCCAGCCCAACCGAAATTCATTTTCGCGCTTTCGCCTCTTCGCGCTGTCGTGATTAAGAGTTCTTTCGTATGCGTTAAATGAATGCTATTGAGCTTAGGAGATTAGTATGAAATCAGCACTTTTCGTGTGGGGCGGATGGGATGGTCATGAGCCAAAGCAATGCGTGGATATTATAGCGCCTGTGTTGGAAGCTGATGGCTTTCAGGTAGAAATATCCAATACTCTGGACGTTTATTTGGATTCAGACAAGATGAAGTCGTTTAACGTGATTATCCCCGCATGGACTATGGGAAATATCACCGGCGAGCAAGAAAAAGGCCTACTTGATGCGATCAAGAGCGGCGTTGGAGTTGCAGGGTGGCATGGTGGAATGGGTGACTCATTCAGGAACAACACCGAATATCAGTGGATGGTAGGCGGGCAGTGGGTTGCACACCCTGGCGGCATTACTGAGTACACTGTAAACATCATCAATAAAGAAGACCCGATTACTGCTGGTATAAACGACTTTAAGATGAACTCTGAGCAGTATTACATGCACGTAGACCCATCTAATGAGGTTCTTGCTACCACCACGTTCTCCGGTGCCGACGCTCCGTGGACGGCTGGCTGTGTTATGCCGGTTGTGTGGAAGCGGATGTGGGGAGAGGGCAGGGTATTTTACACTTCTCTCGGCCATGTCGCCAAGGATTTCGATGTGCCTGAAGTGAAAGAATTAGTGAGAAGAGGCGCTATCTGGGCGGCGAAGTAGGAGTATTACCGTGAAGACAACAAAGATAGGCATTATTGGCTGCGGCAATATCAGCAGCATATATTTTCAGGCAGGCAGCAATTTTGAGATATTGGAGATTGTAGCTGCCGCAGACATCGTAAAAGAACGCGCACAGGCTCGTGCGGATGAGTTTAATATTCCAAAAGCGTGCACGGTAGACGAACTTCTCGCGGATCCTGATATCGAGATCGTTGTAAATTTAACCATTCCAAAAGTGCATGCTGAAGTGGCTCTGGCGTGCCTTGAGGCGGGCAAACATGTTCACGGTGAAAAACCGCTCGCTGTGACTCGTGAGGACGGCAAGAAAGTGATCGACCTGGCCAAAGCAAAAGGTCTGCGAGTCGGTTCCGCACCTGACACATTTATGGGTGGAGGTATTCAAACCTGCAGGAAGATCATTGAAGACGGATGGATTGGAGAGCCGATTGCTGCCACGGCATTTATGACCTGTCACGGTCACGAGAGCTGGCACCCCGATCCTGAGTTCTACTACAAAGCTGGTGGTGGCCCGATGTTCGATATGGGGCCATATTACCTTACGGCTCTGGTCAACCTCATGGGGCCTGTCCGCCGCGTGACCGGTTTCACCCGCGCGACTTTCCCGGAACGAACCATAACCAGCCAGCCGAAGTGTGGCACCAAGATTAAGGTTGACGTTCCCACACACGTGGCTGGGATGATGGACTTTGAGAATGGCGCCATCGGTACTATAATCACCAGCTTTGATGTATGGGGCGCGGAGCTTCCCTACATCGAAATCTACGGCACCGAAGGCTCTCTCAGTGTGCCTGATCCGAACGGTTTTGGTGGGCCTGTAAAGCTGATGCGTCCTGGCAGCGGATGGGTAGATATGCCGCTCAGCCATATCTACGCTGACAACAGCCGTGGAATAGGCGTGGCAGATATGGCATATGCTCTACGTTCAGGCAGGCCACACCGGGCAAGTGGCGATCTTGCTTACCATGTCCTAGACATCATGCAAGCGTTCCACGATGCGTCCAACGAGGGTAGGGCAATTGACCTGCAAAGCACCTGCGCCAAACCCGCTCCTCTCCCGCTGGGATTAAGAATGGGCATATTGGATGAATGAGGGTGCCAGGTGTGTCGAATAGACAACAAAACTGCTAACCAAAATACAGCCCATCGTAAAAATATCCCCTTTCTTTGTAGAACAAGGAGGGGAAACACATAAAGACGTGTAACGTTTAAGTATAGATGCCGCTAGAACAAAAACGAGAGGGCTAAAAATGAGCAGAAAACCCATAATCATCGGCGAAGCATTACCTAATATGCCGTGGGAAAACAGACCTAAGGGTTGCGACAACGTGATGTGGAGGTTCAGCAAGAACCCCGTCATACCGCGCGACCTTAATCCTACATCAAATTCGATTTTCAACAGTGCAGTGGTGCCTTACAAGGGTGAGTTCAGGGGAGTGTTCCGCTGTGACGACACCCAGCGGTTTATGCAGATTCATACAGGCAAGAGCAAAGACGGTTTGAAATGGAATATAAATCCTGAAAGGATTAAGTTCGTCTCCGATAACGATGATCCCGAGGTTCTGCGTTGGGAATATGGTTATGACCCCAGAGTTGTCTGGATAGAGGACAGATATTACGTTACCTGGTGCAATGGCTACCACGGTCCAACTATCGGTATAGCATGGACTCTCGACTTCGAGACATTCCATAAAATGGAGAACGCATTCCTGCCGTTCAACCGTAATGGGGTTTTGTTTCCTCGCAAGATCAATGGCAAATATGCCATGCTAAGCCGCCCGTCCGACAACGGTCACACCCCATTCGGTGACATATATTACTCAGAAAGCCCTGATCTGGAACATTGGGGCCACCACAGATACGTAATGGGCCCTAATGGTGGCTGGCAGTCCACAAAAATCGGACCCGGTCCCATTCCGATTGAGACCACCGAGGGCTGGTTGCTCATCTATCATGGTGTGATCACGTGTTGCAACGGTTTCTGCTACAGTGCAGGAGCTGCGCTTCTTGATCTTGATGAGCCCTGGAAAGTGATGTATCGCACATCACCTTATCTGATCAGTCCACAGGAGACTTATGAGTGCATAGGCGATGTGCCGAACGTGGTATTCCCGTGTGCTGCACTGACTGATGCCCCCAGCGGCCGTATTGCCATCTATTATGGAGCGGCTGACACGGTTACCGGTCTGGCATTCACTCAAGTGGATGAACTGCTGCAGTTTGTTAAAGAGAATTCCAGACTGTAGACAAAAATATCCCTCCTGGAATAGCTCCGGGAGGGATAATAATCATTTTTGGATATTGAGCTTTCTATCCGCCCAGCACCTCTACCCCGAATTCTTCAAGTATGCTGCTGAGTTTGTATATAGGTAATCCGACCACGTTGAAGTAGTCCCCATTTATAGATGTAATCAGCACCGCGCCTTTGCCTTGAATTGCATAAGCTCCAGCTTTGTCCATCGGTTCTCCACTTGCAATATATCGCGAGATAATCTCATCGCTAAGCTCTCTGAACGTGACATCCGTGCACTCGTGACCAGTCCGCTCAATCCCGCCATACACTACCGTAAACCCCGTGTAGACCTGATGGGTCCTACCGCTGAGCAATCTCAGCATGCATCCGGCATCACCTGCGTCAGTAGGCTTGCCGAGAATAGTCTCATCTGCAACAACGACCGTATCCGCACCAATCACCAGTGAGTCCGGGTGCCTCGCTGCCACATCTCGCGCTTTCATCAGAGAGGAGTAAACAACGTGCTCCTTTGGCGGCAGATCCCCCGGCACAAGTGACTCATCGAACTCGCTTGGAATTACTCTAAATGTCTCGAATATGAGTGAGAGCAGTTCCTTTCGACGGGGTGATGCTGACGCTAGTATTACATCCACTATTATGTTCCTCAGAATTTAACTACTAATTTGAATGGCTGCGTGCCGGTCTGCTGGTCTTCGTGCTCGGCAAACACCCTCGGTATGTCACGCAGTTCTATCCGGGTGAGCCACGGCTTTACACCAAATCTACTACTTTCCAGCCAAGAGAGCGCCAGCGGATAGTCACCGGTTGCGAAATTACACGACGTCGTTATCTTGCGCTCGCTGCCGAGGCTCAGGAAGTTGATCGGCATTGACTGGTCGTGCACTGCCATATTGACCAGCGTTCCTGCTTTTCCCAACACCTTGAGACCGATGCTAAGGCTGTCCTGTGTGCCGATGCTATCGAACACGCTTCCATATCCCAGCCCACTAGACAGATTCGCCAGTTCTTCGGTTAACTCCTGCGTTGACTTGCCCCGAACATCGACTACATGGTCTATACCCTGGCTGCGTGCAAGATTCAGTGCAGTGTCAGACATGTCCGTCACTATTACTTTGCTCGCGCCAAGATGACGCGCCGACTGGGCGATGCCATTGCCGGCAGGTCCAGCGCCCATCATAAGGATCGGTCTGCCCGGTTGAATATCACCTTTGTGTGCAACGTGAACGCAAACCGCAAGGATATCCATCATAGCTGCTTCTTCATATGAGACTTCCGATGGTATCTCATAACAACTCGATGCCCAAGCGGGCACATATTGAGCATAAGCTCCCGGGAAGAAATCCTGCTTGCCCCATCCCTGGCCATGCCCCAGGTGAACAGTGTTGGGGCACAGTTCAGTACGTCCCGCTCTGCAGTCGGGGCACATTCCGCAGGTCTTAGAGCATATCGGCGCAACTCTCTTGCCCAGCAAGTGTGCATTTTTCTCACTGACTACGGCTACCACTTCACCGGCGAACTCATGGCCGAGGGCGATATTGGGCGGGTTATCCATGTGCCTGCCCAGCGTATGCTGCGCCCATGGATTTTCACCAGCATAATACCGAAAGTCGGAGCCACAAACACCGCACGCCGCCACTTTAATCAGCACCATATCTGGGTCGCCGTATGACTCCACAGGCCAAACCGGTATCTCGCGGCACGTAAGTGTCCTTGGTTTCTCCAAGATTACGGCTTGCATTGTCGAAGGAATCTGCTCTTTGGTAATCATATTATCCTATACTCCTGAGAACGCGGAAAAACCGCCGTCAATAGGTACAACAATTCCAGTAACAAATCTAGAGGCATCCGATGCCAGCCATACCACGGTGCCATTCAAGTCTTCTGGTTCACCAAAACGAGCCATTGGCGTATGTGAAAGAATGCTATGCCCACGGGCGGTGAGTTCCCCAGTGTCCTTATCAGTGAGCAGGAAGCGATTCTGTTCGGTGAGGAAGAATCCAGGTGCTATCGCGTTCACTCTAACGTTCGGGTATCCCCCCTGCGCGAGGCATACCGCAAGCCACTGCGTAAAGTTGCTCACTGCCGCCTTCGCTGCCGAATAGCCGACTACTCTTGTCAAAGGCCGAAACGCACACATCGACGAAATGTTGATAATCGAGCCGCCGTTGGAATTAGAGGACATTCGCCTGCCGAATATCTGTGACGGCAGTATAGCTCCACCGAACAGGTTCAAGTTAACCACACTTTGTAGCGCGGAAGCTGGTGTGGTGAAGAATGTGTCAGCATCCATACAAGTCGCATCCGCTCTGTTACCACCGACTGCGTTGATAAGAATATCTACGTGGCCAAAGTCAGCATAAATCTTGTCACATGTCTCCTGTAAGGCCAACTCATCCATTGCGTTGGCTACATATCCACGAGCATTAGTGCCCCCAGCTTTCAGTTCTGAGGCTAGCCTGACTGACCTCTCCTCCGATATATCCGCCACGGCCACCGATGCTCCCGCGGCCGCGATACCTTTGGTTATGGATGTGCCAAGTATTCCGGCTCCTCCCAACACCACAGCGTTCTTACCCTCAAGCGAAAACAATTGCATGATAATACATCTCCTGTTGAATTAGATCTAGTAAATTTATGCAGAAGGGAATTCAATCGCGAATAATATATTGTTCGGTCAGATCTCTGATCTGCACCGAAAGGCAAAATGAGATTTCCGATCTCACCATGTCTTACTCATGAATACGCGTTATGCATATGAGATTCTGCACAATATTATCTTCGTGTAACCGGTTACAGTTTCCTCTTATAAATAAAAATAAAGCCCGGTCGGGGTGGAAACCCGCCGGGCGTAGGAGAGGTGTCAGGCAATCTATCTACGTTTTCTTATGAAACCAACTCCCATTGTCATCAATCCCAAAGCCAACGCTGCAATGCTGCCTGGTTCAGGAGTCTCGGTAACCTGCACTTGGACATCCCCGACCTCAGAAGCCATCTCAACATTACCTTCGGGGGTGGTGTAGTTGAATAACACTGTCCAACTTTGTGTAACGGGTTCCGTATCGAACTCCACAATGAATCTATTCTCAGATTCTCCAGCCGCAAGCTCGCCGGTTCCATACATCCAGGTAATGAAATGGGGATCGGTCTCAACATCCGATACCCAACCTTCAAATTCAGGGGCACTTATTGCGCTGGCTTCCTCATTCACTGATATTCCGAGGAGCCACACAGTGTAACTCGGATCAATGCTGCTGTTCAGAAGTGTGTACTGCCACACGCAACTCCCCGCCACGTCCAACCGCGTCCCAATAACTCGCGCGCTGTATGACGGTGTGTCTGGGTCTTGGCACCAGGCCGCTGTGCAGCAACACAGAATGATGATCATTGAGGTGGCGATAATTATTGCTCGCATAGTGTTAAGCCCTCCATTGCTTTACTCTGCCTCGAATTCACAAACACCTGCAAGCAGTGTGTGCAAGATAGATGCCAGAATTCGCCTGAGGTTGCAAAGAAATTGATCAGCTCTGCCATAAATGTGTAATTAATGGTAGAGCTAGTAACGGCTGCAGGATAAAATGTCATACTTCAGATTAAGCAAGCAAACTGTAGGGTATATTCACCTGTGTTTCTCCGCAGGCAGGCATATAGTGCAATGGCGGAGATGATGATCAGGGAGGCTATTGGTGTTATGACGACCCATTTACAACGCATGCGCCGCGTATTTTTGTCAATTATTGTATTTCTGTTGCTTTTAGCAACTGTTTGGACTCGTGCAAATGCTGACACGGCTCCTGTTGTGGGACCAGAGACACCGGTATGCCCCACTTATGGTCCAGTACCGGGCAATCAGGATGGTGTGGAGATAGCCGGTGGCTCAAATGGCTATCTGGCAGTGTGGCAGGATACCCGTAGCCAGAATGGTAGCGATATCTTCGGCTGCAGGTTAGGCCCTAATGGCGAAGTGCTGGACAATATGGGAATATCTATCAGCACTGTGAATGGTGACCAGATAGACCCTTCTGTTGCATGGAACGGGCAGGAGTATTTGGTCGTGTGGACAGATAAGCGTGAGTCGCTTTCTCATATATATGCAGCCCGAGTTCGCCCCACGGGTGAAGTATTGGACCCAGGTGGAATTCTACTATCAGGAACGGTAGCCAATCAAATAGCTCCAAAGGTTGCTTCTGACACCAGCGGCTGCCTGGTGGTGTGGCAGGATACCCGGGGGTCGTCCAACGATATTTATGGATGCGCTGTCAGCAGCGTTGGCATTGTGGGCAGGATTTATGGAATCGTCACACACGCCGATAATGAAGAGTCTCCTGCCTTGGCATACAACGGCTCCAGTTATATGGTTATATGGCGCGATTATCGCAATTCTGATAGTACTGATACTGATATTTATGGATGCCGCGTATCTAAGCTCGGAATACGTATGACAGCCGATGCGTTGATATCTTCTGCCGGGAGCACGGCAGGCGCGGCTGGCGCGCAGCTCAACCCAAGGATATGCGCCATTGGCACCAGTTTCATGGCAGTCTGGGAAGATATGCGTGTGAACAAGATCAATAAGGATATTTATGGGGCAAGAATCAACTACGCTGGTACATTGGTAGATAAAAGCGGAATCGCTATATGTACAGCGTCGGGAGATGATGAAATGCCCTGCGTCGCTTACGATGGCTCAAAGCTGTTGGTATCATGGAGAAGCCGGTCGGATAGATACGTAAAAGCTACAAGAATGAGCATAGAGGGTGGAATCCTAGACCCTGTGAGTATCAAAGTTTCTGGAACAACAGCGGGGTCCACTGGCATTGGAGTAGCTGCGATTTCCGGCAAGTTTGCAGTTGGCTGGGGCACCCTGAATGCTTCAAATACCGATGCGGTAGCTGCAGCAATAACCGATAGCGGCTCGGTAGTCAACAAGGGTGGAACCACCATCTCTATCGGGCTTGATAATGAGCAAGACTATTCTGTGGTATTCGATGGCAATGTCTACACCGTTGTGTGGTCTCAGCCGGTTAGTGGCGTCAACAAAATACTTGGAGCACAGATATCCGCATCTGGTGAGCCGCTAAACGAGGTTCCTGTGAACATAACAAGTGAATTAGCAGGAAACCAGATTCAGCCATCAATTGCATGGAATGGGTCGAAATACCTCGTGGTATGGTCGGGGAGTGAAACCTATACAGAAACAGCACGCGATATACGCGGCTATTTGCTGGATAGCAGCCTCAACACCATCTCAACGGAAACGATACCCATATGCACCAATGATGAAGACCAAGTTCACCCCTGTGCTACATCTAATAATAACAATTTCATTGTTCTATGGGAAGATATTCAGACGAATACCACACCTTATACCAGGGACATATACGGCGCCATTATCAGTTCCACCGGCACAATTCCTGCTTCTATGTCAGTCAATACTAAAGCTGGAAATCAGCTCAATCCCAGAGTAGCCTCTGATGGCACTAACTACTTCGCCGTGTGGGAAGACTATCGTAATGGCACATCCACCGGAAGTTCTGAAATATATGGGATCAGCATAACATCTGCGGGAGTAGTACAGAACACTACAGGGATTCTTTTCCCTGCCACCAGCATTAACCAGACTGTTCCAGATGTATGCTTTGGTGGGGGAAATTACTTTGTTACCTGGTCTGACTACTACGCAATCTCTGGCTGCAGGATAACGCCTGCAGGAGTAAAACTCGATACTAATGGTATTTCTATCAACACTGGACCGGTACAGAAGACCGCCCCAAGTGTGTCCTGGAACGGATCAGCATATCGAGTTGTATGGGAAGACTACAGATCGTCCCAATACGGCAACTCAGATATATACTTCACCACCGTTGGCGCTGATGGAGCGGTTGTGGCCTCTCCAGAGACTGCTCTGGTATCCGACATGTATCCACAGCTCAAACCGCGTGTGTTTGGCTCAGGGATGCTGTTTTACTCCAGGCTCAATAATTTTGTCAACTGCACGATGGCCGTCACGCTCACTGATCAGGAGACTCAGGAGGTCGATAGAATATCTGTTGCAAAAGATCTCCCCGCAGGTAGTTTGGTTAGGTTGAGTGGAAAGATAGTGACGGCAGTATTCCCAGGGTTCTTCTATATTGAGGAGTCGGACAGATCCAGCGGAATTAAAGTCGTCTCTAGCGAAGATGCTGTCGTTGGTACATTGGTGGATGTAATGGGCACGTTGTCTGTCTGCGATGGTGAACGGCAGATAAACGCAAGCGAATCCACAGCTTTGGGTGTTGCATCAGACCCGCTTCGTGCCATTGGGATCAGGGGTGACTGGATCGGTGGTGGTAAGCTAAACAGCTACACTCCTGGCATTACAGGCGGCTATGGCGCGAACAACATCGGCTTGCTCATTACTACATGGGGAAAAGTGGTGGCTAATGGAGCCAATAGCTTCACCATAGAAGTATCGACAGGCACAAACGTTAAGGTTAAAAGCGGCACACTTACGCAGCCTCTCACCGGCAAGTTCGTAGTTATAACCGGCATCAGCACCTGTGATGCAAATGGCGGCACGATCAGCCGCGCTATAAGGCTCAGAGAACAAGAGGATATAGTCGTAATAAAATGAGGTTCTCCCTCAAAGATGGGTGGCGGCAAATAAAATACCGCCACCCTTATACTTATATTCCCTCGCCTTCGGAGATACGGTCCATTGAGGAGTAATCTACCCTGGATTTGGACGTTTTGTCGATTTGGACCACTATCCCGTCCTGAACGATCACGGTAAGCGATCCAAACCGGAGCCCTCGCAGCGCCTTACGAATTTCTTGCAGGGCTATCTGCTCTCTTAATGCGTCTTTCTTCGTGTCTGCCATAAGTCTAGATCACGTCATCCGCGTAATCGAATAATGCCGTGCTAAGATAGCGTTCGCCGGAATCGGGAAGTATGACAACGATGAGTTTGCCCTGATTCTCCGGCCTTTGCGACAGTTGCAGAGCGGCATATGTCGCTGCTCCACCGGATATGCCGGCTAATAACCCTTCGCGCCTGGCAAGGTCGCGAGCAGTCTGGTAAGCCTGATCACCTGTGACCTGAAATATCTCGTCAACAATATCTCTATCCAGCACTTCAGGCACAAACCCAGCACCAATCCCCTGAAGTTTATGCGACCCAGGTGCGCAACCCGAAAGCACAGCCGAATCCGACGGCTCCACAGCCACAATCTTCAACTCCGGCTTTACAGTCTTGATAGCCTTACCGATGCCGGTGATGGTTCCACCTGTCCCGACTCCGCCCACGATGATGTCCACACGACCCTCAGTGTCATCCCATATCTCGACTGCCGTAGTTTCCACGTGCGCTTTAGGATTTGCGGGGTTGTTGAACTGTTGAGGAATGAACGATTTGGGATACTCTGCGGCAAGTTCTTCAGCTTTAGCAATCGCGCCCTTCATCGCCAGCGCGCCCGGAGTCAGAACAATCTCCGCCCCCAGCGCCGCCAACAGCTTTCGTCGCTCAATGCTCATTGTGTCGGGCATTGTAAGCACTAGCTTGTAGCCCTTGGCAGCCGCGACCCCAGCCAGTCCGATGCCGGTGTTACCGCTGGTAGGCTCAATGATGACTGTGTCGCTATCGATTAGCCCCTGCTTTTCAGCTTCCTCGATCATATACAAGCCGATTCGATCTTTAACGCTGCCCCATGGGTTATTCTTCTCGATTTTTGCGACCACATCCGCGCCTCCCTGGTTCACTTTTCCCAGTCGAACCAAAGGCGTATTTCCAATGACTTCAATAAGCGAATCCGCTATCTTCGGCCATACTTTCCTATCTCCCAAATTGCTGCTCATCGTTTCGCTCCATTTCTTATTTATGCTTGAGAACTTCGTTCATACTGTTAACCAAGGTTGTTTCGGGAAACCCTTTCGCTCTAACTTATCTTAGGTACAATCTCCCAGAACACGATACTTCGGGACAAGTTTTTCGTCCCGAAGTCCCGGCTCTTCGAAGTGCTTCGGGACGAAAAGCAGTCACGAAGCATAATCTTGTATGTCGTCAGTACCTTATCTGAGTTTGAGCGAACCCTTTTCCCGAAACTCCGATGACATGGCTTATGAATGCTTGAGAACTTCGTTCATGCTGCCGGACCTGAATCCTTCCAGGTCGAGCGTCACATACGTAAACCCCTGCTGCTTTGCAAACTCTACACAAGCCGTGCGAGTCTTGGATTCGTTGATCAAGCGCATCTCATCTTCACCAAGTTCCAATCGCAGCATGTTCCCATGATGCCTGGCACGAATCACCCGAAAGCCTTTGTCAAACAAGAAGTCTTCAACCGCCTCTACTTGTTTTAGCTTTTCTCGAGTAATCTCCGACCCGTAAGGGAAGCGCGATGACAGACACGCCATCGATGGCTTATCAGCCACAGGTAAATCATAAGCCACTTTTGCTATCAACCGGATCTCGGCTTTTGTCAACTCTGCGTCCTTGAGCGGTGTCAGAATACCCAACTCTTGCACAGCCCGGCTGCCGGGGCGGAAGTCATTTTTATCATCCGCATTAGTTCCATCAGCCACGTATTCCAGCCCGTGCTCCTTTGCCAGGTTCTTGATCTTGGTGAAGAGTTCCTTTTTACAGTAATAACAACGGTTAGGTGGATTATCCCTGAACTCCGCTATATCTAACTCTTCGGACACGATCACTACGTGCGGGATACACTGATCCTCAACCCATCTAATCGCTGATTCAAACTCTCGCTTTGGGTAAGTGGACGATGTCGCAATAATCGCCAAACACTTATCGCCCAGCACCTCTCGCGCTACTGCCAGCAGCAGCGAACTGTCAACGCCGCCCGAATAAGCAACTGCGCACCCGCCAGTGTCTCGCAGAATTTGTCTCAGATTCTCAAGTTTCTCTTTGCATCCTGATGTTAGGCTCACTGCTCTCTGCCTTCTCTAGGCACAATGGTCCCGCCTGCAACGACATTTCCATCGGCATCATATATTACCAACCTCTGCCCTGGGGTGGGGGCGAATTGTGGTTCATCAAACACTACGCTGATCCCGTCCTCGCTGGTTTCCCGAACCGCGCAAGCTGACGGGTTTCCCTGTGAGCGTATCTTGCCAAAAAGCCTCGCTCCTGCGTGAAGCGCTTCGGGGATAAGCACATTCACCTCTCGTGCGCTCACATCGCTCCGCAGGGCATCATCCCAGCTCCCTGCAATCACGGCATTCTTCACTGGATCGATTCCTATCACATACAACGGCTTGCCCATCGCTACGCGCAGCCCGCGCCGCTGGCCAACAGTAAAATACTCGATACCGTCGTGTTCCCCTATCACATTGCCCGAAGTGTCCAATATCGGGCCTTTGCGTGCGGCAGTTTCGCCAAGTGCGTTGCGATAGTCACCTTCACCAGCAAAGCAAAGCTCCATACTCTCCGGCCGCCTTGCCACCGGAAGTCGGGCCTCGCGTGCAAGCTCCCTGACTTCTTCCTTCGTGTAATCCCCCAAAGGAAGATGCAAATGCCCCAGTCGCCTGCGTGGTATTCCATACAAGAAATATGTCTGATCTTTATGGAGGTCATTTGCTCGCGCAAGCCTAGCGCCGCTCTCAGAATGCACCACCCGCGCATAATGCCCCGTAGCCAGGTTTTCTACTCCAAACGCTTCCTCCACAAAGTCCCACACCAGTGAGAACTTAAACAGAGTGTTGCAATCGATACACGGGCTGGGTGTCTCGCCTCTGGCGTAGGACTCTCTGAACGGCTCCACCACCAGCCGCTGGAACGCGTCTCGAATGTCCAGGTAGTAGTGAGGAATCCCCAAATCCTTGCACAAATAAGCTGCTTCCATTCCGCAGCACGAGCGGTGGACATCACACTTCTTCGCCAGGGGTATCTTCATAGTAATCCCCAGCACGTTCCAGCCCGCCTGCTTCAAAAGCAAAGCAGTAACGCTGCTATCGACCCCACCACTCATCAGGACGATTATGTCTTTATTATTGTCCTCTCCACCGACCCACGGCTGCAGCGTCGGCGGAGAGAGCTTCATTTTTGTGTTAATGCTATCAGTATTCACAAATATATACTTGCTCGTGTCGTTTTATTCTACCTTCGTGAACCAATTGCAGCTCATTCTTGATGAGTACAACGCGAGCATGCTGAGCCTGTCGAAGCGTGCGGCTTCGAAGAAACATGTGATGAAACTTAACCGCACCCTTCTACGGAGCTACGGAACTCAGGATGCTGGGTTGTATTGACATTCTCACTAGTTTTTAGCTGTTACTTGGACCAATCCTATCCTTGGCTCGCCTTTATAGCCTGGTCGAGGTCCGCGATAATATCATCTACATGCTCAAGGCCGATTGACAGCCGAATGAAGTCATCTGTCACCCCTGTGCTAACTTGCTCCTCGGGAGTAAGCTGCTGGTGAGTCGTCGATGCCGGATGTATGATCAGGCTCTTTGCGTCCCCAATGTTTGCGAGGTGCGAAAACAGCTTTACAGAGTTTATCAGTTTCTCTCCAGCCTCACGTCCACCTCTGATTCCAAAACCGATTACAGCGCCCTGACCCTCGACAAGGAATCGCTTAGCGTTTTCATGGTCTGGATGACTCGGCAGACCTGGGTAATCGACCCAACTTATATACGAGTTATTCTCCAACCACTGTGCCACCGCAAGCGCATTCCTGGAATGTTCACGAATTCTCAACGGCAGAGTCTCCAAACCCTGAATGAAAAGAAACGCGTTGAACAGGCGATACGGTGTTATCGAGTATAAACGGAATGCCATGCCTATGCGCTATTTCCGCGATGGCGGGGTAGTCGTTCACATTGTTCTTGGGATTGCCCAATGATTCTCCATAAACCAGCCGGGTGTTTTCATCAGTAGCGGCTTCCACGTTCGCTGGGTCGGATGAATCGACAAATCTTACCTCCCTGCCTGGGTGATGATCAGAGTGGCAAGCGTGATAGCTGACTGACCCGACGCCACGGAGAGCGCTCCGGTTCCTCCATCGAGCTCCGCCAATCACTTCTCCAGCACATCGTTGGTAGGGTTCATGATTCGGCTATATATGTTGCCGAACTCCTTAAGTCCAAAGAGGTTCGCTGCATGTTCAGCAGAGTTGAACACATAAGAACTGGTCTGGTAGATAGGTACGGCGCTGGCATTGGTTGCCGGGTCCGGCACCTGGCCGCCGTGCAGAGCGATTGTTTCGGGTTTAGCTTTGTTACTCACTCCTGGTTCCTCCTCAGGCTTTATAGTATATTTAACAAAAAAGACCAGCACTCGCGCGTATTCCCCGCGCTGTACTGGCCTCCGGTTGTCCGGTTGGCAGGATTAGCCTGTTTCAATTCTGACATATCTATAATACGTGCTGAAAATTCGTCTGTCAATACAATCCGAACAAAAAAACAAAGAATATCGCTCGACTTACACATGTATGCCCTGCAAATAGACTTTACTATGCTAAAATATCTTATGCCGGGTGCTGAAATACACGCAACCAGTGCTCATGGCAATGCGTCTTTAGATACGTGATAGGAGCGGTATTGGCAAAAGAAGGCTTGGTGACATATGTTGATAACGACCTGGTGCGCCGTATCAGAGAGGGCGACGTCACAGCTTTTGAAGAGCTCTTTGCTCGCCATCAAAGGCGTGTATACAACATCTGCCTGCAGATACTGAACAACGAGGCAGAAGCCGCTGACGTTACTCAAGATGTGTTCGTAAAGGCATATAAATCGATCAAGAGCCTGAAGTCGGATGCCGCGTTCGTGGGTTGGCTCAAGACCCTCGCAGTGAACATGTGTAGGGATGCCCTCAGGAAACGTGTGAGAACGGCGAGCGTGCAATCGCTGGACAAACTGATCGAAACGGGTGATGGCGACTGTCTCCAGCGTGAGATAGAAGATTGGTCACACAATCCAGAGCGCTCCATGGACAAGAGAGAGACGTGCAAGATTGTGCAAAAAGCCATATCCTCGCTTTCGCTGGACTACCGAGAGGTGGTCGTGCTGTTCTATGTAGACGGAGCAGAGGTTAATGAGATCGCCAAGACACTAAACAGCCCTGTGGGGACAATCAAGAGCAGGCTGGCTCGCGCTCGCGCTGAATTGAAGCGAAAGCTAGCCCATCTGGTGGAGACATAATGTTAATGAAATGTGAGAATGTCAGGCAACTGCTGGCTGAATATCGCAGTGATATACTTAGCCCCCGAAAGAATCGTGAGATTGAGGAGCATATTGCCGCGTGCTCGGACTGCGCTCGTGAGCTGAATGAGTTTGACGCGGTAATGGCGCTGGTGGAGTCTAATGTGCCGGATTACACACCTCCACAGGGTCTCTGGAACGGTGTTTATAACAAAATCACAAGCCCTGAGCAGCCTGTGCCTGTGTTTGGCAAAATACAGCAGTGGCTGCGGATTCCTATACATGCTGCCGGAGTTGGCGCCGCGGCGCTGGCTATTGTGGTGGGTCTGTTTTTCAGCCCGGTGCATCAATCTCCCGGGTCGGATCTTCGTATGACTACCGCTGATAACAGATACATCCAAGCTCACGCCTACAGTGTGAGCCAGAGCCCCCTTGCCGATCGTGCCGGGTACGTCTCATTAATCACATTCTCGCAGGAGTCAGAGGACGAGCAGACACATTGAGAAAATTTGTATCTTTTTCAATTCTTATTCTAATAGCCATACTGGCCATATTCGCTTGTCGCTACGGATGGTTGAAACAGTGGCATAACGGAGCGATATTGGTCTCCAAAACCATGTTGAAGCGAAACACCGGTTCGTATAAAGCAGAGATCATTACATCCACGCGTTACGCTGGAAAGATCGTCAAGAGCCGCGCGCGCGTGTTAAGGGATGGCAGCAGCGAGCGGATTGATTATCTTAGTCCTATGCAAAAAGGCATGTGGGTCACAACCGTGGGTAATACCACTCATACATATCTCCCAAACCGCAAGCAGTTCCTGTCCAGTACTTCTGACGTATGCCTACCGGATGCAGAAAAAGTCAAGACACTGCTGCATAACTACTCAGCCCGCATCGAGGGCACGGGCACCATTGCGGGTCGACCAACCTACCAGATATCATTGCAGCCACTTACCGGCAATGGTCCCTCTAAAAAGATATGGATCGACCGTGAGTATTACACTATACTCAAGTCTATAGACTATTCCATTAAAGGCGAGCCACTGTCGGAGATGCAGGTTACCAACATAAATTATAATTTCCGGTGCAGCCCATCGAAGTTCGATGTTGCTTGCCCAAATGGCGCCACTCCGGTTACTATTGCTGTCCCTATGCGCCTGGATCAATTGGAGTCCACCCTGCATATATCGGTGAACAAGCCATCATATGTGCCAGAGGGTTATAAACTAGAGGGCAGTTATCTGCTCCGCTACCAGTGCTCCTGTGGTCATCATGCGGCTCAGTTGACCTACACCAATGGTCTCAACACAATATCTGTCTTCCAGACCCCGGAGGTGAAGTGTAAGTCGATTTCCTGCAATATGGACGGCGGCACGTGCATGATGCGTGAATCACAAATTGCGAGGCTAGGCCAAGTTCGCCGGGATGGCAAGACCGTTGTTGTTGTTGCGGATATTCTTCCCGATGAGGTCCGAAAAATAGCCGAATCAGTAAGATAAAAGTTCTGTCTCACAATCCGATACACACACGGAATAACGGCATAGCACACACATGGGAGCGTTATGCCACATGCGTATATTTATGATCGCCGTTATTCTCGTGTTGTCCATAACCACAGCTCAGGCACAGAGTTGGAATTCAGCCTCGAGCTATGGCATGCTGGATGTCACCTGGACCTACACTGCCGGGGAATATATTTTCACCGTCTTAAATCAGCCTGATCCTGATCTTGGATATGATCTGCTTGTGTGGACTTTGGAGCCGTTTCAGATATCGGAGCCACTGTCGGTCGCATGTCCTGACGGATGGAATTGGCGTGATGATGGTGGATGGCAGAGATTCGAAGTTTCTGATAAAAGCGACAAATACACTGTGGGTGGCCCAGCTTTGGAGCCGGGAGAGACACTGCAGTTTCATTACAAAGTAGATCCGAATAAGCCGTTGGTGAATATAGGCGGGCCTACCGGTGGCAGCCCCGTTTTCCTGGCGCATATAGGTGCGGTTGATGGACAGCACAAAGGGAAGTGGATCGCTTATGAGTGCAGCAACGGCAAAACGTGGTACGATGTGCCTCAAGTGCCGGAGCCGGGATGTATGCTCAACATTTTTCTTGGAATTTTTATGCTGGGCTGTTTAAGGGTGAAACAAGCTAGGGTATAACTCCCTTGACTCGCCCAAGTCATCCTGACTGTAGCCCCCGGTTTTCCGGGGGCTACAGTGCCGTACGGCCTCAAAGCTCTAATTGTCCAAACCTGCCCTCAGTGGGGTTAAGCTCTTCTCGAATACATTCGTAGGCGTGGTTGACGGAGCTCAATATCTCCGCCGCCCGCTTCTCTTCTTCAGAGCCTGATGGAAAGCGCTTGGGGTCCGCTCTCTGAGCAAGCCGCCGCCACGCTGCCTCTACTTCATATAAATCGGCATCTGACCTAACTCCAAGCAAACGGTAATCCGCAGTTAGTTTGCTGCTGGGTGTCATAGGTTTCGGCGCAGGTGTGTTATGGGGTGGGGTAGGATCGATATTAGCCAGTTCTTTGGCTGCATCACGCTGTGATTGAGCGAGCCGAAGCTCCTCCTCGGCGGCAATGCGCTCAATGCGGTCACCGGCTGAACTCACGCAGCCTTTGATGATCATGGATATCCGACGAAACAGGCTCAAATCTCACTCCGAATGCCCAATATTAAGCACCTCGCTTACACTCTGCTCCACTGCGTCCACAGCAATGTTCAGGCTGCCGATCTGGACTTGCAGTTCGTTATTGGCTGCGACCCAGTCTGCTATATCAGTAGATTTAACCCGCACCAGCCTCGCTCGCAGCCCCGCAAATGATGATTGAACGGCATCTAGCTGGTCCAGAATCCTGCCTGCTGCCTGTTCGATAGCTCGATAATCGTCGAGTTCTCGCTGCCTTGCCTTAATTCCAGTCTGGATCTGAGCGCGAAGCGACTCATCCGGCTCATCCTGCAGTCTGGATTCAGCATCCCCAATTCGCGTCTCAATGGACTGTTCATCCGTCGCGCGAAGATATCGCAGCAAATCGCGCCTGCTTTGGGAGAGTTCCAACGCGCGCCCTACAAGCTCTTGTGTCTGGTCGATAGTGCCTGCAAGCCCTGTCGCAATCGCATCGACTTGCGAGGTCTGCACATCGTGAGCAATCTCGTCATGAAGCCGTATAATAGCCTTCATCCGTATACGGCTTTCCTCATCGAGCTGTTCAACCTGAAACGTGCGAGTCATTACATCGTCTGCATGTCTTGCGCTGCTTGCCTCATGGATCGTATCGCGGATGAACTGTTCGTCCCTGAGCTTTAGCAGCACATACACCACAACAGCCACCACAAAAATAGCAAGTCCCGTAAAGTTGTGGCTGATAAGCGTAAACAATACCCCAGCCATGAGGACAATCACCGGAAACGGCATCCTCAGGGCTTTCTTCAGAACAAGGCCGAAATTGCGCCATCTTGGATCAGACATTTATTCCTGCTTTGGCTGTTCCTCTTGCGCTGGCGTCTCTGACGGAGCACTGGTCCCGAGTTTGGCTTCGAGTTCAGCCAGTTCGCTTTCTACGTCGCTCTGCCCGGCCTGCACCATCTGCTGTGGCTCGACCACTGGTGCGGCTCCCGCCATTCTCTGCTCAAGCTCCTGTAAGGCTTTGTCTGCTTGCGCATCTACAGCATCATCCTGCAGACCTGCAATCTTCGCTTGAATGCTTGCCTGTGCAAGCTCAGCGCGAGCCGAGGCTTCAGACTGTGCCGAGCGTATCTTCTCCCCAGCGCGTTCCCAAGCCGAAGACTCGTCCTCGAAAGTAAGCCCATTAAGCGCCTTATCGATTTCGATTTGAATCTGGGCCTGCTTCCACTGCGCGCGCTTTGCGAGTGACTCAGCGGTGCGCTGGCGGACGGTCTCTTCCTGCCGTCTGATGGCAACCTTGATAGCCTCCGACGCTTCGACCGCCTGTTCGTAACTTACCCGTGTCTGCGCCATTGTCTCTTCAAAAGTCAGTTTCTCGCGAAGAACTCTGCGAGCCAGGTCACGGTCGCCGTTCTTCACAGCTACTTCAGCCTGCGCCCCCAACTGCGCCACACGTTTCTCCTGCTCATCGAGCATAGCTTTGAGGTTGTTTTTCTGGGTTATTGCGGTAACGGCCCTTTGGCGGTTCGCCGCCAGGTTCTCCCGCATTTCCCTTGCCGCTTCCTGAAGCAGGATTTCCGGATTCTCCAGTTCATCCAACTTCCCGAGCAATAAAGCCTTAAAGTAGCGCCACATTCTACCGAACATACGCATCCTCCCGGCGCAACGTCGCGCCATAACTTAATACTGTTTCGCCATCAAAACTGCTTTACCTGCAAACCTTGCGGGGATTATATCAGAGAGCTGGACAGTATGGCAAGAAAATTGCACATAGTAGTCCCTGGAAATCAACTTCTACTACATAGGAAACACAAAATGCCGAATAAAACCCGCCGCTTGATTGGTTTTCTACCATTACTTATACTTCTACTGAACGCGGCACCATGCCATGCGCTGATTTATGATGGCGGATCGCCTACAGGTAACGGTCCGATATTAACTAATAATTCAACGACAACTTGGGCGGCCGCTCGGTTTATGCTGAACAGCGATGCCTACGGAACCAGATTCGGCACTGCATTATATCGTATGAATTATATCCCCGGTGCAGGGTTTGATGTCTATCTCACCACAACTCTCTCTAATGTCCCATCATCCGCCATTGCTCATTGGACATTGACACCCACGGGCACAGCTACCACTTATTATTATGGTGAGGCGGAGTCACCGATTTTATTACGCGCAAATCAAGTATACGCTCTAGTGATCACCCCGAACTGTGACGGCTTCAGCGGTGCAGTGTCCTATGCATATAAACCAGGCGCAGCATATTTAGGCTTAGGCAGCGGCGACTATGGCCAGACATGGAGATATTTAGGCATGCCTTTGAGTGTACAAGTGGATGGATGGTTCGTCCCCGAGCCAGGCAGCCTTGGCATCTTGATTCTTGGCCTAACCGGCACCGTAGCGTTCAAACACAACCGCAGAAAAGCAGTGGGCTAATAAACCTCGCCCACACTGGTATCCAGCGCCTGCCCGAATGCACCGACTCCGAAGTCCTCGAACAGCGGCAGCGCTTTAATTCTCAGGTTGATCCTGATTCCCTGGTCTTCGTAGAATCCAGACTGATTGGTGTATATTACCGACAGTTCCCAACAGTGCAGGTCGCGGGTGATTCTAAAGCTACGGTAGTCAAACTTGCCTGTAAATCCGTTATAACCAGCCACTGCCTGCACGCGATTTTTGCTGCCCACCTTGGTATCGAGCTGTGCGCGAGCGGTTGCGAGTTTGCTCTGGGTGGTGTTGTAGTTTGTGCCTATGTCCAGCTTGAAGTCTTTGCTGGATCTTATACGCACCTGGTTGATCAAGTTGCGCCAGCGAGAGTTGTTAAAGTCGTATCCCGTGGATGTGTATAACATCAGGCTGTTTGTCGGTTGGACTGAAAACCTGAGCGTAGCGTCCTGCCAGGGATATTGTTTTTGCTGAAAATTATAGCCACTCAACAAGCTCAGCTTGAACCGTTGGCCCTCTTTGATGTTCAGGGCACCGTTAATTATGTTGTAGTTGGGCACATAATCAAATCTGAACGGTGTGAACCCCTGGGGGCGTTGAAAGCGATATGTGAGGGTGACTGACGAGTCCGGAGCAATATCTTTTCTCAACTGTGCGCTGGTATCTACAGAGTATTGGGCTGTATCATCGCTATATACATACTGCCTGAATCCAGCGCCTCCTGACAATGCCCAGCCGCCGCCTATCTGACGGCGGTTTACGGGTGTGTCAATCTCAAAGAACGACCTACCGATGTAATCACTTGTCGGAAGCTCGGCATAGTTTCCTACGCTGAACTTCAATTGCGCAGGTAGTCCGAATGGAAGCACACGCCCCAATCTTGTTGTATCCGACGCGAGAGCAACTTCAGGCAGGGTATTAATTCCGCCGAACCCTCCCCCGCCCACAAAAGCCTCATCACTCAAATCGGTCAATTGCTGTGCCGACAAAGTCCAATCAAACTTATCTTCTCTAACGGCAAAGCTGGTTTTCGAGTTAAGCCGTGCTGTGTCTGTGACACCGTTATATGATGTGTAGTCGAAGTTAGTATCCCATACAGTGTCTTTCCCGAACAATTGGGTGTGCCGCAGGATTCCATTCATGTTCGAGGTTCGCAAAAACACATCATTCATATTTTCGCTCAGGACCAGCGACGTGTTAGCTGTGCCTCTGTTTCGTGTGAATGTTGCCTGATTAGTGAGTGATGTGCTTTGAGGAGCGTATAAGTAGCTATTCGACCTGAGATCCGAAGTCAGATTAAACTTCACCGTGCCAAACTGTTGACCATGATTGAGGTGGCCGGTGAATGTTTGCTCATTTATATTTTGATCGAACAGGTGGTATAGCCGCAGCTCGCCTGTTCCATTTCCTAAGGTATAATCCTGCCGGATACCCTGTCCGAACCCCTTGTTGCTCATCAAGTCCAGGTTCAACAACCCGGATTGAGTCTGGGTTGCCTGGTAGGCGTATGAAGTCTTCAGATAGAACCCTTCCTCTTGCGTCTGACCGACATTAGGAATGAGGTTCGTGCGTCTTTGAATCTGGCGCAGCGGAAAGACTAGTCGAGGCAGGCTGAATATCCTGTGGCCGAGCGCATAAAAAGTCACATTGCGCAGTATGATCCTGCTGCCGGGGAATATCTGCACCGTTCGCGCCACAAGGTCATAGTGCGGCACTGGCAGGTTGCATGTAGTGACCTCAGCTCCCTGCAGGATAATCCAGCGGCGTCTGTATCCCTGGATAGTCCTCGCCCTGGCAAAAACAGGTGCTCGCAGATAACCTTTTGCATATTCCGGCGTAATCATAGTACTAGCGGTTTCGTTGGTCCATTCACCTGATTCAAGATTGAGGCTGATCTGGTTTCCGTAGACCTCCTGAGAGTCAATCCTGAAAACGACATTACCCTGGAACGTGGCAATGTTTGTTCTATAATCAACCTGACCGCTGTTGGCCGTTATGATAATATTACGATAATGCGCCCGGACATTTCCCTGAGCGACAGTAAGCACCGCTTGCCCTTCTTCGAGCTGCGTCCTCACGGAATCTCCTGAAACATTGATGAAATTCTCAGGTAGCACGGGTATTGGAGGCGCGGTTGGCGGCGTGGTATAATCGGTTGGTGGTTCAGACGGTTTAATAGGACCGGGGATTGCCTGTTCGGGGACCGGCACAGTGAGCTGCGGAGCGGGTGGGATTGGCCCCTCGGTAACTGGGGCGGGTGCTAACACAGGTGTGTTGTCCGGCGCAGGTACGGCTGTTGCGGGCTGATCCTGCGCCCAAGCGCAAGGTATCCCAACAACTCCCCAAGCCAGCATCACCACATACAAGATAGCCCGCATTGCAGAACAAACCTCTCAAGTGAATCAACCACTCTTATAAACTTCTGCTTGCGAGCCTATTCTACCTTCCACATAAGCACAGCGCCGAGCACAGTGAAGATAATAACCTCGCTCCATCCGGCAATTACAGGCGGTAGACCTCCGGTCTCGCCGAGTACCCGGCTGAAGAGTATGACATTCCAATAGAAGAACAGCACGCCTATTCCGATGAGCACGCCCATAAAGCCGCCCCCACGTCCAAATCGCAGGCTGAGAGGCGCTACGCAGAAGAGCAGTACAAGTGAGCTTAGCGGGATTGCCAACTTATATCCATATTCGAGCTGATAGGTATCAGTTTTGAGTCCGCTTTTCGCGAGCCGACCCATCTCTCCTCGCAGTTCGGCTATGGTCATGCCCTTGGGAGTCTTCTGCTGCTGCTTTATATAATCGGAAATGGCCTGCCGGAGATCAAGTTTCATCTTCTTGAAATGGCCGATAAGCTCAGGATCACCATCTCTGTTAACTCGATAAGTGACCCCATCGTAAAGCATCCATACATGGTTATCCTCAGAGGCGGATTTCGCTGTGGTAAGCGTGGGAAAGCCTTTCCCCACTGGTGGCTCGTAGACCATAACATCTCCGAGTTGGAGCTTATTGCCGTGATGCTCAACGGTGTTTACGTAGAAGTAGCAGTTTTCCGCCTTGAAAAACACATTCGCTTCCACAGGCGGCGGACCTGGCGCCAGCCAAAGTTTGCGAAGTACTCGCGTGCTTTCGCTCTCTGCCCACGAAGTCACCTTCTCCTGAAATACGTAGGCAACCATACTTATTAGGAACCCGAACACAAAGATAGGAAGAAAAATGCGCATCACACTTATACCAGCCATGCGCATCATTGTCGTTTCGCTGTCGCGTGTAAGCCTGCTGATCGCAAGTGAACATCCGAACAAAGCTCCCGAGGGCAGCGCGAGCAAGACGAAATAAGGGGTTTGGAGCAAAATGTAATACAGCAGACTGGGCCACTGCTGAATTCGGCTCACTATAATTGCGATATTATTGTAAATTATGTTACCGATGAGGAGAACCAGCACCACCGAAAAACCGGCAAAGAAAGGAACCAGCATCTCCCTGGCAACGTATTTATCAAGTGTCTTCATTCTTGCGCTCGTTTCGATTATAACACGTCAACGTGTGCGAGCCAAGGAAATCTATTCGATCCAAGGCAATCGCGAGTGTTCTAATCGCGACAGCGCGAAGGAGCGAAAACGCGAAAAAGAGACGAAGAGACAACAGATAATGACGCGTGACGCAAGACGCTCGACTGTTTCGACTGTCTCGAAAGATTTGCACCCTCCTGCAGTGATGGGCTATAATGGTTCACGAGGAACAGGTGATATGATACATCTAGAAAACGTTTCTGTGGAGTACCCTAATGGGGTGCGAGCCCTCAAGGACGTTAGTATTTCTATATATAAAGGTGAATTTATCTTTCTAGTGGGCTCCACTGGTAGTGGTAAGTCCACTTTTCTAAGTCTTCTCTACCGCGGAATGCTGCCCACCCAAGGCAAGGTTGTTGTTGATGGAGAGGATATTACAAGCCTAAAACCGTCGGCTGTACCGTATTTACGCCGCAAGCTGGGGATAGTCTTTCAGGACTTTAAGCTCCTCCCACAGAAAAATGTCTGGGAGAATATGGCATTTGCCCTCCGAGTAATTGGGACCGACCCCAGAGAAATTCGCAGAAGAATCGGTGATGTGCTGGAATTGGTCGGCCTTACCCATCGTTGTGATTCGTTCCCGCATCAAATGTCCGGTGGTGAGCAGCAGAGAGCTGCTATTGCCAGAGCACTTATCAACCATCCTACTCTTTTGATTGCCGATGAACCCACCGGTAACCTCGATCCTGCGACGTCTTGGGAGATCATGCAGCTTTTAGAGCAGATCAACGTTCGTGGGACCACTGTCCTTGTTGCTACGCATGATAGCCAGATTGTGGACCGTATGAAGAAGAGGGTCATCCAACTGGAGGCCGGCGTGGTGGTCCGTGACGTTAACAAGGGGATGTACGAACACTGTGAAGCTTAGGAATGTCGAATTTATTATACAGGAATCCTTTACAGGGATATGGCGAAATGGCCTTATGGCTTTTGCGTCGATATCCACAATAGCCCTCTCACTCGGAGTGCTGGGTGCATTTGTCATGGCGGCCCTTGGAGCTACGCATTTCGCCAGAACCCAGATCGGGCAGTTCCAGATAGCGGTCTTTATGAGGGGCGAAGCTAATAGATCACGTACTGATGACGTTGCCAGCCAAATTAGAAAGATGACTGGTGTGGGCAGTGTGGAAGTGCGTGACCGTGACCAGGAATGGCTTGATTTTAAGAGGCAGCATCCGAATATCGATTCAGCAGGTTTGCCTACTAATGTGCTACCTTATGCTATGGATGTCAAAGTCTCCGATCCAAACAAGCTCCCGACAATTGCATCAAAAGTCCGCGTGCTGGGCGGTGTTGATACGGTGATTGAGGGCCGGGAGACATTCCACAGAGTGATGGCAGTGGCAAAAGTTGTGTCTATTGTAAGTGTTGCGGGGGCTATTATGCTGCTCGTGACCACCGCATTCATTATCAGCAACGCCATCAGGCTCACGCTCTATGCAAGGCGGCGCGAGATACGCATTATGCAGCTTGTAGGCGCCACAAACCGATTCATCAGGCTTCCTCTATTTATAGAAGGTATTGTGTTTGGCACGGCTGGCGCACTGGTTGCATGGTGTTTGTTGAGATTGGGCTCTATGTATCTTGCGCATGCGGTGGAAAGGATTACCCCACTGCTCGGACGTGCGTCTAGTGGTGTCGAGCCTTCGGCTTTGGCAGTATACCTCGTGATAACCGGCGCAGCGATAGGAGCTGTCGGAAGTATGGTGTCGATCAGGCGGTTCCTGACCGATTAGCCTGCATTATCCCGTTCTGTTTCTTTGAGTATCTTTTTTATGCTGAGTTTTTTTGCATCTAAAACTAGGTCGACGGCGATTATTCTTATCGCATCGGTGCTGATATCAGTGTCGCCGGTTATGGCTGCGCGTACATCCTCCCGTAAGTTGAGATCAGACCTCGGATCTGTCCAGAGCAAGATAAGGAATCTCCGGAAAGAGATAAAGGTAAAGGAACACCAGCAGCGCAGTGTGTTGGCTGATCTGAGCTCTACAGACCTTAAACTGCAGAAAACACAGTCCAAGCTCTCAGATAACAAGTTGAGGCTACTAGATGCACAAACTGATTTAGATGCAATCATTCGGCGGCTTGAGCGGACAAAGCGGCAGCTTGCCAGACGCGAGATGCTTTTACGGCGGCGTGTGGTTGATATTTACCAGGGCGAGAGGATGGACTACCTCAACGTTGTTCTGGGCGCGACCGATATGTGGTCATTCCTCACGCGGGCATATTATCTGCAACAGATATTGGACTCTGATACAGAGCTCATTAGCCAGATTCAATCAGATAAGAGAGCTATCGAGGCCGATAAGAGACATCAGATGCAGCGTGTATCTCAGATTGCTAATCTGCAGATGCAGTTGATCGGCCAACGCGACCAGATTGTAAGTCTTGCCGATTCCAAGCGGGATATACTTGACCAGATCGAGAACAGCAAAGATCTGATGGAGCGGGCGCTCGACGAGTTGGAAGCGCAGTCCCGTGCCATTGCCTCGAGGATTCAGAGTTTACAGCGCACCCCGCGCGGACGTGCAAGAATGAGACGCGCGTTCAGAGGCGGATTATCTTTGCCGTGCTCGGGACGCATCACCTCAACGTTCGGCTACAGGGTCCATCCAGTCACCCATGTATACAAACTGCACACTGGTGTTGACATTGGTGTTCGTTCCGGTACACAGATACATGCGGCGGCAAATGGTGAAGTTATCCTCGCCGGTTGGATGGGCGCGTATGGCTACGCAGTCGTTATCGACCACGGCGGCGGCGTATCAACCCTCTATGGTCACAATTCAAGAGTACTGGTCCGAGTCGGTCAAAAGGTTTCCCGTGGCGATGTAATCGCTCGTTCAGGAAGCACTGGCTACTCCACTGGCCCACACTGCCACTTCGAAAAGCGCGTAAACGGCACCCCCGTAAACCCGTTGTAAATTCATCAGCGCAAAACGCATTAACGCGCAACGCATAACTTAAAATGTAAAGCTCCCACGCTTGTTGGCCTAAATCTGGGGTATAATGTTGATAGGATGAACATTGGCCCCTAGTCCGGGCCGGAGAGGGGGGCGTCAGAATGTTAAAAATAGGAATGGCTGGGTTTGCTCTTATGGCGGTTGCGGTTATTTTGACCGCGCCTGTGACGTTATACGCACAGGGGGATACACCAGCGCAAGTAAATGCGTCGACGGTGAACCTTGAACTCAAAAATGTCCCAATAGATGAGGGAATAGCCGCCCTGTTTGAAGGACGGGGGTTGAAATACCAGATTTTGCCGGGAGTTAGCGGCAGAATCGTGGAGTTGAAACTCAGGGGCGTGACCTTTGAGCAAGCATTGAAGGCATTAACAGACGCCGCGGAACTTACCTATACGGTGAAGGATGGCGTCTATGTCATAAATCCGGTTAAACAATCCAAGCCTATAAAGGCGGTTCCAGTTGCTGTCTCTGGTACGAAACCGAGCGCAGTTCAACCACAAGCGGCACAGCCACCCGCGGCTGAGATCGCGGAAGCTCCCGCTGCTCAGCCTGCGCCACAAGGCAATTCGCAGAATCAGGTGTTTGTGAATCAGCAGGCTCCTGTATATTATGGACAGCAGGGTGGGGGAATACCAGCCTATGGTTATCCTCCGCCTTATTACCAAGCTGGGAACTTGCGGTTTATGTATGGCTGGCCACCTGTGACATTTGCCGGTAGTGACACATATGTTATGAACTATGGCCCTGGATTTCCTCCACCTCCTGGGTGGGTAAGTCCCGAGGCTCTGAGATTCTTAAGGGGCAGTTATGCGACTAGAGCGCAGCCATACTTTACACCGAGCTATTAAAAATTAAGTGAAACAGCTACCAGGGAAGCTAAAGGCTCTCGTGATTAATTTGCGAGAGCCTTTATTTTGAGTGGAACAGCCGAGCTTGTTGTCTAATTCATAAAGATACGCGACAAAAACGTGCCTGCCGCTTTACAGATGTATGATCTGGTGATAGAATAAAATCACGAAAGGCGTTGTCTACCATCTACAGGTGTTGTTTGCCGATATCTCCAGTGAGTTGTGTTACATACACCCAGCGAAGACAACCCTCATCGCAAATAGCAGGCAGACTCCTACCCGTCAGCCGGGTTAGAGATGCAGTTCAGATCTCGAGGTGTTACGGAAATTGAAGGTAGTAGAGATCCTGTTTTACGACAGCAATCACGTGAAGCTTGTGGTTGAGATGCCGGATCCGAATTGCTATTCCACCAAGCATGCTCCCCACATACCCAAACTGCTGTTCAAGCTGTTTCCTCACCTGGCGCGTCATCGCTGCGAGAATGAGAATGGCTATTCATTTCGCCGTGAGTGCCAGGCTACTGAGATTCCTCACCTGTTTGAGCACCTGATAATCGAACTTCAGGGACAGGTACAACGATCAGGTACTCTGAAAGGTGAAACTCAATGGAACTGGCGTGTAGACCCCAAAGGACGTTTCCATGTCTATGTAGAGTATGAGAATGAGATGCTGGTTTTAGGTGCGATAAGAGCTGCGGAACGAATCATCCAAGCTCTGGACCGCCGCGAAGTCGATGCTGTAAACGTAGACGAGGAAATCAGGCATCTGGAAGAACTGGCAAAGATCGGAACCAGTTTCAAGAGCAAAACTCCCGCAAAGGTAATGGAACTCGCTCATAGTAGGGCGAACTGATTCAGTTAACAGCCACGATGTCGCCCTGCCGTCGCACGCGGACTACAGGCACGGACAGTGTCGTCCCATCCGGCTGTTCTATACTGGATATCCCTGTAACGCGGACATATGACCCTTTAATGGGCTTGTTGAAGCTGCCGGTAGCTATCCTGAGGCCTGACATTCCTGATCCGTCTTCCAGATGGCATCCGTCGTCTATATAGAAATAAGTCCAGCCGACTGCGGTCACCTTGCCCCACACGCTGACCAGAAGTGAGACATTGTTCATTCCCAGGCCGTTGGTCGCGCCAGGCCTAAAGCCCAGTGTGCCACCTCCGATGTATCGTGTCTGCACGCCAAGTGGCTTCATGGGAGTTTGGTGCGAAGTCTTTGTGATCGTGGCACCCTTAATTGCTCGCTCACCCTTTTGTATTGAGAGAGTGCCGGTAACCTCTACGACATCCCCCTCTGCAAACCCTATGGGAACAGACGTGTACGGGAGCATAATTGCGCACGCCCTGTCGTCTTGCTCAACGTACAGGCGGTCAGAAAAATCGGTGCTCCCACTTGTTATTACTGCGCCATCTACTTTTATTGTTGTCCCATCGGCAGTGGAGTTTAGCTCACCAATTCTATGGCCCGCCAACGGTGTATTAACCAGCGCCCGGTAAGCATTTACCAGCCCCCAACCTGTCTCCTGATCCCAACCCACAGTATTGATATCGCGACAGCTCATTTTTATCTGCTCGACCACCTGTGCGTTTGACCATGTTGGATACTTGCTCCACACCAGAGCAGCAATACCGGACACGAACGGTGCTGCGGCAGATGTTCCAAAGAGCATTTCATAGCTGCCATCGTTCCATGTGCTCATTATGCCATTGGAATAAGAACCGCCTGGTGCTACGACATCGAGGTAAGAGCCGTAATTACTCCCTCCCTCCGTCCAATCCGCATCGGTGCATCTCTCGGCGTATTCGTTGGACGCCCCAACCGACAGCACCTCATCATAACACGCAGGGTAAAATAGATCTGTTACGCCTTCATTGCCACTAGCCGCCACCAGCACGCAGCCCTTGTTCCACGCGTAAGTGCAGGCGGCTTGCTCAGCCGGAATATTGTCATAGCCGCCTATGCTCATGTTGATGATTTTTGCGCCATGGTCCGCTGCCCAAATAATTCCCGCTGCAGCGTCATCTTCCAAGCCATAACCCGTAGAATCCAGCGCCTTAATAGGCATAATCCTTGCGCCCCAGCTTACACCGGCGATGCCGACAGTATTATCCGTATTGGCTGCCACAATACCCGAAGTAAAAGTGCCATGACCGTGGCCATCGCTGATGTCTGATGGATTGTCACCGGCAATGACATTTATTCCAGGGACTTGCTTACCGTTGATGTCCTCATGACCGGTATAAAGCCCGGTATCGACCATCGCAACAACAATATTGCTGTTACCTGTGGTGATATCCCATGCCGTTGGGGCATCTATTCCGGCATCGGGATAAGAATCCGAATACAATCCCCACTGCCAATACCAGCCAATATAGGGGTCAAGAAAGTATTCGTCGTTAGGTTCAAGGCAGATTGATATTACGTGGTTAGGCCCTGCATACTCCACAGCGGGATTGTTCTTAAATCGCTGAACGGCTTCTGACACAGACACCCCTTGCGGTAGCTTTATACGATGATAACCAATTTGGTTAATGC
>JAJFTD010000117.1 GCA_021373255.1 bacterium | reverse complement strand
CACCCCGGCTCGGGCCAGCGTAACCCGATGACCGAGCTTTAATCTGAGATATTCATATGCGCCGAACCCAGTGCAGTGGCAGCAGGCTATCTGTCCTATGTCCGCATTCTTTAGAAAGTCGGCTAGGGAATCCAGCTTGTCTTCGCTTGCGTTGCCGAGATGGAATCCGCCCGCAAGCAGATCGATTCTATCGACACCCGCCACATCCATTGCGGCTAGTAAGTTATTCTCCAATCCCCGATGCGCGCAACCAACAAGAACGGCGGTGGAGTCGCCGTGTCGGATTATCATGCACTGCTCGTCCTCAAATGTATCTTGCTGAGACTTACTGCCTTCCGTCACAAACCTGCTGTCGAATGAAATCGACGTCCTCAAGGGAATCTCTCCACTTAGAACTACACCACGTAGAATTTCTGTTACCGACGTGTTGGGCTTGAACGCGGTCTTCCCCGAAACCACCTCCAAGGGCATTCCGATGTACCGCGTCTCGCCGGTTGATCGCGCATACTTCGGCTCGAAACATGCAGGATGTGTGAAGCACTGTGCGCCGGGCGCTTCTCGAACGGCTTTCACCAATCCGCCAGTGTGGTCATAATGACCATGACTGATGGCTATGGCCTTGATCGACCTGGGCTCGCGTCCAAGAGCAATAAGATTGTGAAACCACGCATCGCTCTGCCCGGTGTCGAACATAACAGATCCGACATCTGTTTCAACGAGAAAGCTCAAGCCATGCTCAGATCGCAAGCCCTCACTTGCATGGTTATCAACCACAAGTGTTACACGTATCGCACTTACTACACCCACCACATGCTCCATCGCTCTTCGCGCGCTTGACTGCAATCAGCCCGTTGGTGATCAAATCTATCTTCTCGGCGATGGGATTTGCCGCGTAATCCTCAATCGTCCCGCCATCGCAACATGCCGATATTTCGGGGTCGATTGGCATGTCGAGCAAGTGGGGAATCCCCATGCCGCGGGCAATCCGTTCTCCATTGGAGTTGCCAAACGGGTATATCACATCGCCGCAATCCGGACACTTGAGCCATGCCATGTTCTGTACAAGTCCGAGAATAGGCACGTTCATTTTGCCGCACATATCCACTGCCTTGCGCACGACCATCGCCGCCAGATCCTGCGGGGAAGTCACAATGACCACGCTATCAAGGGGCAGCGATTGCATTACGGTGAGAGGCACGTCAGCCGTGCCGGGCGGAAGGTCCACCAGCAGGTAATCGAGCTTGCCCCAGAACACATCCTGCCAGAACTGCTTTACAGTGTTCGAGATCATCGGTCCGCGCCAGATCACGGCATCGCCTGGTTTGTCCAGGAACAGGTTGATGGAGATGGCCCTGATCCCGGAGCGAGTCTTGACCGGGAATATGCCCAGCTCGCTCATCTCGGGTCTCTCGGTCATGCCGAACATCTTCGGGATGCTTGGGCCGGTCACGTCCGCATCCAGTATTCCGACTTCATGCCCGGCCTTTCGGAGCGCACAGGCAAGCAGCCCGGTGACAAGGGACTTGCCCACACCTCCCTTGCCACTCATTACTCCCACCACATGGGCTACTTCGTTTGATTGCTCGGCCAGCGACTGCTGGTCGGTGGTTTGTACATCCGCCATTTTATCCTCCGGTCATACTACGGTAGTAAGGGTCCGCGTCCCCGATCTGTTCTATAAGTTCTTCTTGCACGAGGCTCTGCAGGTGCTTCGTTACCTCGTGAATGCTGCGACCCGATACAGCAACGATGTCGCTCATAGTGCAGGGCCTTCTGGAAAGCATTCGCATTAGCTCACCCTCGATCTCTCGCCATTGCTGACTATCCGTGTGCGCGACCACACCGTTTGTGATAATCTCAGCCGAGTTGCCCAGGATCTCGCACGCTCTGAGTAGTGTCTCATCGGGCACACGCCTGGCATCTCCGGACTTTGATGGCCTTTCGACCGTGTTTATCTGCAACTTATCGGGGCAGACTCGCCGAACGATCTCGCGCATTGCATGAAGCTCGGCTTTCGAATCGTTGACTCCCTCGACGAGCATTATCTCCAGCCAGATTTGGCCGGGGAACTGCTGCGCGGTCTGCACCAGCCCTTCTCTCATTCCAAAGAAACTGACACTGGCCACGGGTCTGTTCACTTCCTGGAAAGCGCGATCCGTTCCGGCGTCCAGCGAAGGCAGCAACACATCTGCCATCGAAACAGCCTCACGTATCTCTGGTTCACCCAGCCCAGAGCCGTTCGTAATCACGGCCAGTGGGATATCGGTGAGCTTCTTCGTTGCCCTGATCATCTCGCCAAGATCAGCATTGAGCGTCGGTTCGCCTGAGCCCGCAAAGGTGATGTAGTCAGCGCTTCCGCCTTGCTCCAACCACTGCTCAATCTCTCGGATCACATCCGTTGCGTTGATAAGCCGTCCGGGCGCAGAAGTCAGCTTGGTAGTGCGTCCCAACGTGCAATAGATGCAGTCGTAGCTGCAAATCTTGTAAGGAACGATGTCTGCACCCAGCGACCGGCCGAGTCGCCGGGAGGGTACAGGCCCATATAGGTAGCGGTACTTCGCGAATTCTGTTGCGCTCATTATGTCACCATCGGTCTACTCTAGAAGTACAGATCCCGCTCGCCTGCCCTAATCCGTTCGATCCTGTCCTTGACGGCTGCGCGTCTGTCCTCTGTTGGTATCTCGCCCAGCATCGACCCTACGAGCCGGTTTCCAGCTTCTCGTGTTCCGTTCGACGCGTAGTCCTCCAGGTATTCCTGAAATGTAAGTATCGCGTTCGGTAAGCAATACTGCTGTATCAAGCCAGGTTTAGCGAGGTCCATAAAGTCGTGTCCGGTCCTGCCCAGTCTGTAGCATCCCGTGCAGAAACTGGGGATGTAACCTGTCGCAACGTCCAGTATTGTATCTAGAGCGCCAAAGCGCGCAAGGTCAAGAGCTGCGTCGTACTCGCGTACCAGCATAGCATCTCGCTCACTCAGCATCTTCTCAATATCACAATTGCACACCGACAATACCTTTCAGCAGCGACTCGAACACCTCGTTGTACTCCGGCAAAGCTTGTGTAGCAAGCTGCCCTCTGGAATATGCTTCCGCTATCCGCCTGTCGTCCGGTATCCGCAGGAGCACATCGATGGACTCACTGTCGCAGTAATTGAAGACAGCTTCATCACCCATGTCGGCGCGATTCACGACAACTCCAAATGGCAGCTTCAGAACCCGCAGCATCTCCACGGCCAGCTTCAGATCGTTCAATCCGAACGGTGTCGGCTCGGTTATGAGGAGCACATAATCGGCTCCCCTTACAGACTGTATCACCGGGCACGAGGTACCGGGGGGAGCATCAATTATGCTCAACCCACTGTCTGGGATTCGCTTTCTGACCGCTCTTATAAGAGGAGGAGACATGGCCTCGCCGATTCTGAGCTTCCCATGCACGAATCTGACCCCGTCCGCGATTCCCTCCTCAACAACTCCCACTTCACGGCCCGTTTCGGTAATCGCGCCGGTTGGACAAACCAACATGCACCCGCCACAGTCGTGGCAGAGGTTAGGGAAAGTAAGGATGGTCTTGCCAAGCAATGCTATGGCGCTATACTGACATATCTCCTTGCACTTCCCGCAAGCCGTGCATTTGCCCTCATCCACGACAGGCACAGACACGCAGATAGGCGCTGAGTTCTCGATTCTGGGCTTTAGGAATATATGGCCATTCGGCTCTTCGACATCGCAGTCCAGATAGCTAACCTCAAGTCCCTGTATTGATGCAACGCGGGCCAGGTTGGTCGCCACGGTAGTCTTGCCGGTTCCGCCTTTTCCACTGGCCACTGCGATGATCGTCCTATCCATCCTACCAGTGCCCCTCCACATCCGCCGAGTCCACTGGGTTGAGGCTTCCAGCCTTAAACTCCTCAATAGCTTCTCCGACCGTACCATGAAGTCCCGTGTAAGCCTTTATCTCCGCAGCCGACAAGGTTCGGAAAGCGTTGGGGCCAACATGACCGGTGAGCACAGCGAACACACCCAAACCAGCCAGGTTCTGGGCTGTCTGTATCCCCGCGCCTTGAGCCGCATTCAGGTTGACTTCATTATCATGAACATCCATCTCGTCAGTATCAGTATCTACAACTATCAGGCACTTCGCCCGACCAAATCTCTGGTCCACTTCGCTCTCGAGAGACGTTCCCTTTGCAGTAACGGCCACTTTCATCAAAACGATCCTCTTCTGCCGCGTCCTTGTCCTCGGCCTCTGCCCGCGCCGCGTCCGCCGCCTCGACGAGTACCATTGTTCACAAGGCCGAAACCACCAACTGCTCCTTGCACGAATCTGCCGATCCAACTAGTCGGTTGTTGCGATGTCACTTGTGATGCATTAACTCCGGGTGTGCTACAGAAGCCCAACCCTCTACCTGACATAGGTCCCTGTCCGGTGGGACCGGTTCCATCCATTCTTGGCATTTGATTTACCTCCATTCGATCTGTCTGCTGTGCGCTGCATCCACGGCCATCTCCGCTTCCGCGCCCCGTGCCGCCGCCTTTGCCCGGAGTGGCGGCACTCGTGCCGGAGTGAGCGGCTACAGTCGGTGCGGATATCTCCTGCAGTGCTCCCGCATTGAAGAAATCCACCGCATACCTTACGGTCTCACCCTGGCATGCGTATACATTGAGCTCGGCTGCTGAAAGCGCCTGATGCGCATTCGGGCCGAGATTGCCGGTTATTACCGCCGACACTCCGAGGGAAGAGATCACCTGCGCTGCCTGGATTCCGGCGCCTTGCGCCGACATGATCCCAGGATTCTCCACAGCGGTAGCATCGAATGTCTCAGTGTCAACGACCACAAAATACGCGCACCTGCCGAACCTAGGGTCAAGCACTGAATCAAGTGTATCGCCTGTTGAGCAAACTGCTACTTTCATCTATATTACGTTCCTTTCAGACTCCGGCTTGCTCGTTGTCCAATGCGGGCATATGCGAGAACCGGGCAGGGAACCTGGCAGTATTCCTGCCCGGTTCTCACAGTCGTCACTCAGCAGTCTTGGTGTCCTCGATTTCGCCGAGGCGCGCCTTTACGGCCGCCAACTGCTCCTCGAGAGCCGACACGTGAGACTTCAGGACTGTCTCTTCGTCCGGTACTCCTACCGGAAACACTCCGGCGACCGGTGGGACGAATCCAGCATAAGGCGGGTAGAATCCACCTCTGCCTCGGCGAAACGCAAGACCTCGGCCTCCGCCGCCTCCGCGACCCCAAGCCATCCCGCGACCAAGACCGCGACTTATAGGGTTAGCGAACCCTGGCACGCTGTATCCAGCGCAGTAACCAAGCCCGCGACCTGTCATTGACCCCAATCCCTGGGGTCCAGTTCCATCACCTCGTGGCATATTGGCCTCCTTTTGATTAAGCGTTAGATGTAAGTTGCAGCTAGCTGTATAACGCAATCCAAGACCAGATGGTTCCACTGATTTCCCGTAGCCTCAAAAAACCAGACGCAGTATCATTCCAACGGCTCGCCGGCGTGCTCCCCTGGAGTCTGAACATACACCTGATCAATCCGCAGAACTACAACGCCTTTAGGGCGCGTTCCCGGCTTCTGCTTGTCCATGTGCGCAACCGCAGCGTCCATGTAAAGTCCCTCCGAGAAGTACTCGGCCGTGCCCTTTACCTGGTAACCTTCGCCTGACTCGGAATTCCATGCCGACACCGAGGCTTTTCCCGTTGCCGTGATGTTGGTCTTTGTGGCCTTCATGTAGTTGTCCAGCAGAAGCAAAGTACTGTCGTCATACCAAAGCTTCCAAAAGATGGGCGCAACGTTTGGCATTCCATCAGGTGCCGCCGTAGCAAGAGCGACTATCAGCTGCTGATCCACGAGACTCCGTACGCTATCGGATACTGACACTGTTATCTCGTCCTTTCCACATCTCTTTGATGTCTCACTTTTGCATTCTCATCTTACTGTAATTCGCGGTTAGGTGTCAATTACACTTACTTAATTGCACGCTTTTCCCATGTTGATACATGGGAATGGAGCTAGATGTAACTTACATCTAATACTATACCGCAAGCATTCGTATCCGTCAACCTGCTTTTTGGAGTAATTTGCTATCTCGCAGGGAAAACTTCCGAAGGCTTCAGGGCTGACCTTTTCTGCCTATCGCCAGGTAGAACTCCGGTTCATCTGTAACGGCTATATCCACGAACCCAGCCTCATTCAGCATTCTGCATATGTTCTCGGCATTTGGCACGCGGTCTGCTATGACGAACATTTTCTTAAGGCTGCATGTGAGCTGGTATGCCGCTGCTGCCGGATTGACTATCAGGCTGAACACAAGCAGACCGCCTATGGCATTGAGTGAAGCCGTGTTACCAGGCCGCTAAGGACCAGGATTCCATAGAAGACATACGTTGCGGGTAATCCCGTTCTTTTATGAGTTTGTCGAACCGCGATAGAATATCGTCCTCTATAGAGACGCCGAATCGTTCAATGGTGGGCACGTGTTCCTCCGAGGAGTTTGATTCACAATGGTACCACGGTTGAAAATGGAGCGTCAAGCTGATTCTCTCTTTTGCCACTTGAGGGTCAACAAGAGGAAAGCTGCTAACACAATCAGCTTTTCGTCGAGAGGAATAAACGGACCGCTTCTCGACAGGCCAATAGATCGGGTTACTCCGGGCACGCCAAGCTGTGCATTGTGCAGTTGGACTATGCCGTCCTTGTTCCATCTGGTGGGGTCTGTTGTCACTTTGAGAGTACCGGTGAATACTTGAAACGGCTTCCATAGCGGCGGCACCTGGCCCGCATCCCCTGGGAAGACGGCTATGGCATTATAGACCGTTGGGGGTGTGCCCTGCGCAACACCATCCCACCATGACTTCGCCAATATCAATCTCGGTGGTTGCGATGAGCTGCGACTCACGCAATAACCGGCGACAACCACGCGCTTCCCTGTGATCGTGCGAAGATCGTTCGCGACCCCATCCAACTTAGGTCTCTTTGCCATTGCCATCAGCGGCGTATAGTCGAATAGAGGAAGCTTCGCCTGTTTTGCCGATTTTACGGGGTCAACGTCGGGCACATCATCACCGATGTTGCTGAGCGAATCACCTTCCATCCTATAGATGTAGCCGTCGTCCGGTTTAGGTTCGACAACGAACTTCCCGCTTATCATCACCGGCGTAAGCCGCTGGAACTTGACCGGCTCTTTCATCTCTACCAGGATGTATTGGTTGAACTGTGGCCTGGGGCCGTAGCAGCATGTCTGTGTGCTGCGCAAGAGGCAGAAGTCCTTGATCTTGTCGCCGGTTTGAAGCGGATACATAAAGCCTACGCAGTCGAAACGGCGCCCGCTCAGCGACTGTATCGGCTTCGGGCACGACGGTCTGGAGTCGATAGTGAAGTTCCAATCTCCCAGCGTGGCGAAGTGAAGGAAATGTTCACCGGAGCCTGCGCCAAGAGCCCCTTCGTCAATGCCAATCGTATTATGACCGGTGACGCCTCTCTCTGTCCGAACACTTATTTGCATCGCCGGCTTGTCGCGCGCCGCAAGACTTCGCTGCACAATGAAGCTGTATGCATAGTCGGCCGCGAAGAGCGCCAGAATGACCGGCAGCCCATAAATAAATAGTCTCTTGCGTCTTACTCGAATCATTGCACTGCTCCTTGGGCTAATCCGGATCGTAACCTTTGGGGTATTCGATTCTAAGCGGCATCTTCTTGTCCCTAAACGTGATCTGCCCTTCGGCGGTGAACTTGGCAAGATTCTTCAGCCAGAGAGCAGTGCCCTCGAAATATGAACAGTCCCCGACCTTTTCACCCGCAAGCTCAAGGGGCTTCGGGCTCAAGACAAGCTGCTTCGCGCTATTACCAGTTTTTATCTGAACGCTGATAGACTTATCGGGCACACGAACCGACTTATCCGTATTTGGTCCTCCGCCCACAAACCACAACTGCAGTTTATCGCCATCAAGTTTGACTTCGGCATGGCCGTTTTCGCAGGTCATAATTGCATTTAGCGAACCGCCATGCACTGCCTTGTGCTCGCCCTTTTCTTTGCTGCAAGCTGAAGTTGCCCCGTTTGCGACCGTAGTGCCAGATTGAGCAGAATCGTCGCCCGCTTTCTTATGGGAACAACCGGTGCATATTCCTGATATGAGTAATGCCGCAGTCAAAGCGGCAATCCATTTGCTCATGATGATCTCCTTTCCTTATGCGGCTTAGCTGCCGCTGTCAGACGATTTTGGTCTTTCGACCTTTGCGCTTTTCATTATCTGTGAATAGATACTCTTGTTTTCCTTATCCACGAAGTATGATTCGCAGAACTTGACTATATCGCCATCGCTCATCGGTTCCCACTTGACGATATGGCATCCCCAGGAGCTCTCAAAGGGCTTGCTGTATGCCCCGGGCTTCAGCTTGGAGATGGTATTAGCGAACTCTTCACCGTAAGAAGACCTGTCGATGAACCCAAGCATCCCACCTTTGTGTTTGCTGGTCATATCTTCCGACACCGACTTCGCCACAGCCTCGAACGATTCTCCTCGCTGGAGCCTGTCCCACGCTTTCTGCGCTTTCTGTCCTGCTGCTTTGGTGATCTTGCCCGGGTCGGTGTTGTATCCGGGCTGCTGGAACGTGTTGAAGAATATCTGCCAGGCCTTCACGTAGTGCTGGCGAATGTATGTGCTCTGACCGCCGATCTCTTTCAGCACAGCGCTCTTGTCTGGGTGGGATTTTTCCCAAGACCTCCGCGCGTAGTCCGAGAGGCCGATGCTGTTCCTGATTTCCAGGCGAAGTTCATCCCGCGTGTAACCAACTGCTGAGAGGTACGCGTCAAGGCTTGGGTAAGTGCAGCAGGGACAACCCATACTGGGAGGGTTCTGCTCCATCTTGCCAATCTCTTTTTCAATGATGTCTTCTCGGACCTGGACGCCGTGTTTGGACAGAAACTGCCGGATTGCCATTTGAGATATGAGGCGCATAATTTTGTTTTGCTTCATATCGTTCGTGGTAGAGTCAAAAGAATCGTCGGGCAGTCCACGGTTGACATCCGCCGCGTATATAGGCTCCCCGTTGACACGGGCAACGACAGTGCTTGCCTCAATACGGGCATTCCGTATGTAGTTGAATGTGTAGTAGGCTATGCCAAGGACGATGACTGCTACGATGGCGATCATCCCCCATGGTAATGGCCTACTTTGTGTGCTGTCTTCAGTAGTCATTGGCTTACTCCGTAATATTGAGATTCCGCAGGATGCTCATCCGATATGCCTGCACTGCTGGTATCAACCCCGCGACGGCACCCATAAGCGTGATGCTCGGCAGCACCCAGATGTCGGCGGACGAGACAAAGTTCGAAGCAAACTGCATTCCTGTCTCGACAGCGATATAATGGCTTCCCAGTGAGACCAGCGAGTGCCCAAACGCGATGCCGAGAATCGTCCCGACGACACTGAGAAAAACTGCCTCGGACATAATGAGTCCGAACACAGTTCGCCTGTTTGCACCGAGCATTCGCATCATCGCAAGTTCTCTGCGCTGTTCTCGAAGAGCAGTTATAAGGACAACGAAGAGGAACATGATCGCAAGCAGCGTGACCAAAATGCCGACAATGAACAGCACTTTGTCCACCCAGCCAATGATGTCGAGTATTCTCGGGACAACCTCGCTGGGTACGACGAGCTGAGCTTCTGGGGACTGGTCGATCTCATACTTGAGGTTTTGGACGCCAGGATGCATTGCGCCGCCTCGAATATGCCAGAGCTTGAGGTATGCCCCGCTTATTTCACGCTGGTTCGGATCGGTCGCCATTGCCGCAACGCTCGCGCCGTGTCCTTCCAGCGTGTAGAATGTCTTCAGTGGAATGTAGATGGCACGGTCGTAGGGAGTTCCGGTGGGAGCAAGTATGCCAACGAAAGTGATGCGGTCGTGCATGTGGACCGGGTCTCCCGAATGCACGCCGCATACCGGGTTAAACGTGTCTCCAAGGTGAAGCCCAAGCGCCTTTGCGACGGCCCATCCGGCTACCGCTTCCTCGCGGGCTTTAAACAGTCTTCCCTGGCCGCCGGCTTCGAGATTGAATGAGAACCGCTTGCCGGACTGATATTCGAAGGATGTGAAGAAGCGATCATCAATAGCATTGACTCTGAACCCCGCGTATGAGTGACCCGTTACAAACGGGATCGCGTCCACCACAAGCGGGTCTTTTCGGACATTCTCGTAGTACGACCATTTGAGCTTACCGGGCATCTCCTCGAGGTTATAAAGCGCATTCAGGGCTATCTGCAGCGGAGAGCCCTTAGGCCCAAGGATAGCGTCAACACCAATACCCTCGGTTATAAAGTGCCGATGAGACTGCTCTCTGAATGATACCACGGCAGTCAGGAGTCCGACTCCGAGAGTGATGCTGATAAGCGCGAGAATGGTCGAAAACCGGTGCCGTCGGATATTGTGAAGCAGGATGCGTCCGAAACTCATCGCATCACCTCCACTTCACCGGTTCGGTTGATATCGGAAAAGCGTACCTGCTTTTCGAACTGCCCGATAATGTCCATTTCGTGGCTGACGAGGATAAGCGTGCTGCCCTGCTCTTCACACATCGAGCGCAGCAGATCTACAACTTGCGCTTTGTTTCGAGGATCGAGAGAACCAGTCGGCTCATCGGCAAGCACGACTTCCGGCTTCTTTGCAAGCGCCCGCGCTATCGCCACCCGCTGCTGTTCACCCAGGGACATCTCGGACGGAGTATGCCGGAGTCTTGCACCTATGCCAACGTGTTCGAGCAGCAATCTAGCCAGCTTTCGGTCGGGCTTCACTGAGCAGAACGTCATGCCCATCAGCACGTTATCGAGCGCGCAGTAGCCTTGCAACAGGTTGAAGTTCTGGAACACATAACCGATCCTGCGCGCCCGAAACCTGTCTCGTTGGGCTTCAGACATTGTGGAGACCTCTTCATCGCATACTACAACCCGTCCACTGGACGGAACAAGCACTCCCGCAAGAATATGCAGCAGCGTGGATTTGCCCGAACCGGACGGGCCGAAGATGGCAATCTGCTCGCCTTTCTCCACCGACCAGTGCGGTATATTGATCACTCTAAGGGTTTCTTCCCTGGTAGAGTAGTTGAGGCATAAATCGCGTACTTCAATCATGGAAACACTCCTCCGAATATTGCTTAGGAACAAATAATAGCCATACACTACCGCCATTGCTATTGGACCACGCACGAAGTAAGCGCGACGCAAAGCAGTAAGCTTGGCTATTCGTGGAAAGGAGTGTCAGACAGGGGGAGCTCTTGAGGAGAGTTGGTCGCAATAACTGGGGAGATTAAGATGCTGTGAATTCCTGACAGAGACTGCTTGCGTGATTGCTGCTTGGATCTGGATGGCAGGAGTGATTGTAGTATTGCCGGTGCCAAGACGAAACATCTCGCAAGCGGTGCAATGGCATGGATGGTGCTCACCTGCCTTCTGAGTGATCTGCGGAGTCACCGCATATGATCCAGTAGATACCCGCGTTTGATTCTCTGAGCATGAGAAGTCGTCCGTGTGCACATTGCTCACAACGATGAATACCATCACCGCAAGCAATGACAATAAGGCCGCCGATCTTCTGTTATGCAGAGTGCCTAGAGTCATGTCATAGATATTGTGCCACAGCCAACGCTTCACTGATGTCGAGGCACATTGCGTTCGCTAACAAACACAACAATTCCTTACGAGTTATACGCACGTTGGCTCGTCATGGTTCCCTTACCAGCCAAGCATGCGGATGACAGCCACGAACTGCATGGTTATGCGATTCAAGAACTGCAGGTCACCTGCTGTGCTTTAGTGCGTTGTTGGCATTCTGGACAAGTGCCATACACTTCCAATTGGTGACCTTCGATCTCGTAGCCGGTCTGAGTATTAAGAAGTTTCTCCAGAACCGACAAATCGCACGTATCGAACTCAACAACATCTCGACACAGCCGACAGATTAACGGATGGGAGTGTTCGGACTTAGAGGCTACGAAGCAGACTTGTCCATCCGGCATCTGAATCCTGTGCAACAGACCAATGTCTTGAAACAGAAATGTGGTCCGATAGACAGTCGCCTGGCCTATGCCCGCGACTCTGAGTGCATCTATTGCCTCCGAAATAGTAATCCCTCGCGTTTGCGATGAATAGAACTCCCAGATCGCTCTACGTTGGGGGGTCGATTGAATTCTTCGAGATTTGAGTCTTGAATCAAGGTTATTGCTACTATCGAAATCACTGCACATATTGATACATGTTATCTCCTATATGGGTATACTAGCACACGTGCGTGCGAACGGTCAATATTGAACTGATAATTATTATCAGTTACCTCTTGACAATCTGCCCGGCAGGGACATATAATGTCGCAAGATGTATTAGCTAGCGAGCTAACACTGAGCAATAGACAGCGGTCATCATGAAAAGAGCATCTATACAATCCAGGTCGGCGGTAATATTGTGCTTGATAGCTTTCCTGATGCTTACAACATCAGCGAACTGGCATACCTGCGGTGACGACTTCCACGAACTTGCACATGCTTCGGACTCCGCTGTCATCACCGGAATTCCACACCATCACCACCACTGTGTAGCCTGCGATATGATCCTGAATAACACAGGCTGCACGACATTCACTCCGACGTTCAGTCTCCAGACCGGCCCATCAACCGTGGCGACCGTAACACCGCCTGAGTTTGTCCTCGTCTCAGTTAGCCTCTTTGACGAATCCTCCAGGTCACCTCCATCCGCTTAACCACTACACTCCCTTTGTAACAACGGGCTTCTCAGCACTCAATCACCAGGCGTTCGGACAATTCCATATTGCCGGGTGCCGAATGTGTGCTGATCAACACCATTGCTCGCAGGCATTGTACGATCTTGCCGGGCAAGCGGAGGGTGGTTTCCACAAATGAACAAGCAAAACAGCTTTCGACATCAAGACAACGGTGCTAGAGGGTTCACACTCATAGAACTGCTTGTCGTCATAGCGATCATAGCGATTCTTGCCGCCATTCTCTTCCCAGTATTTGCGGCCGCAAAGGAATCGGCAAACAAGACAAAGTGCCTCAGCAATATGAAGCAGATGGGGATGGCATTTCGGCTGTATGCAGACAATAACAATGATGCATATCCGCCGACCGATCATAACGAAGAAGCGGAGAGTTGGCTGCACGGGCTGCAGAAGTACAGCTCGACGAAGCTGCTCTACAAGTGTCCGGGCGATATGAGCAAAAACTGGAACGAACCTATCGCGCCGGATACCGACCCGGCTCACGTGAGACGCACAAGCTATGGAGTCAACTGGTATTTCACGCCAGCCGAACCGAACGATGATCCCGACTCTCAAGGGCGTCCGGTAAGCGGATTTATCAGGGATTCTATGGTAAGGAGCACATCAAGGAGCATATACATCTGCGAGATGAAGACCAACTCCTATGCCGAGCATGTGCATCCGGGCAAATGGCCATTCGAAATAAGACCTAAATTAGAGATAAACATTGACGGTGTCCACAAAGGCGGCAGCAACCATGCCTTCCTCGACGGTCACGTGCAGTGGATGAAATTCGAGCAGACCTTTGATACAGCAAAGAACATTAATCTGTGGGATCCCTGGTAGGGAGTCTTCACAACATATACCCGAGGAGGAAAATCAAATGATCTCAAAAGCAAGGCTATTCTGCCTGTTGGCAGTTCTATCACTGGGAATATCGACAGCGGTGTTTGCCCACGGCGGAGACATCGGATTAAACCTTGAAAACGGCAGATTGACTGCCGGGCTTATCGGTGAAGACGATTACGAGAACGAGTATTTCGATGCCAATACCTGGGTGTTCGGAAGTGAACTCGATTACGGCGAGACGCTTATAGGCAAATGGGCGAGCAATGAGCCGGGGGTCGAGTCTTATGGTAACCTTACAACGAACTCCAGTATCAGGCTCGACTTTCTGGATTCGCTCCTTCTCTGGAACGGCAGCGGGGTTGACCTTGCCGACCAAACACTCACCGTCTCATACGCAGGTCTGGGTTCCACAACAACCTATACAGGGCCTGTCCATGGCTTCAATATACCTATCGACGCGACTGGCTACCTGCACAAGCATCTGTCCTTTGCCATCAATGGGGCAGATGAGAATGACAGTGCTATCTATATTCTGAAGGGGCAATTCGTAAGCGATGCCGATGGCACGTCGAATCCGTTTGCAATAGTCTTCAACATGAATGCCACCGAGGAAGACCACGACGCGGCAATCACATGGGCCCAAGCCAACGCAGTTCCCGAGCCTGCAAGCACGTTGGCATTGGGTGCTGGACTTGTTGGGCTTCTTGGCTTCAAGCGCAGGAGATAGCCTTCCATCAAGGCATTCGAAGTGATAAGGTCTGCTCTTTTACGCACCGGCGCTGGATAAAGGCGTTCCAGTGCCGGTGTATCAACCAAGAGTAAGGAGGAAGCTTCATGAAACTTCAGACAACAACAATCACCCTGTTGGCGGCTCTGATTGTTGGACTCTGCGCGGTATCAGCCAACGCACAGCACGAAAACGACTTGCACTTTGGCGTGGCGAACGGGAAGATGCTGGTCAAAGCCCCAGCAACCTGCGAAGTGCCGAAGATACTGTACTATAACGGCTCATATTGGGTGAGGGACCAGGGAATCGATGGTGTTTTGGTTCTGGGGAGTCCGTCATATTACGAACTGAAAAGTGAGACCTGGCAGCAGATTTCATATACTCCGGGTCTTGTCTACAGTGGATGGTTTGGACAAGACTGGCTCGGCAGTCCACCGAAGCCTGGATTTGTCAACCTTGATGACGGCAGCAATCGACATGCTCACAAGAATGTCATGGCAGGTGTTGCGGGCACCTATGTACTCAAAATATATCTGGCCAACGGCATCGACCATTTTGGTAACCACGTTCAAGACTCCGATCCCTGGACAATGATCTGGGTTACATGCGATCCAAACAATTTGGATGCACCCGCGTATGCTCAGGTAGACTTGCCTTTGCTGCGCAATCTGCCGGATACCCCGTCGAATCCCACGGATTCCGGTTTTGCCGGTGTAGATGTAAGTAGCTTAGTTGTATCAGGCATTTTTCCGTCCGGGTTTTATACTCAAGCAGAGAACCAAACCGGCGGTGTCTTCGTCAGAACCACGGAGACTGTTTCCTTGGGAGACCGCGTTCGCGTGAAGGGAAACCTTTCGACGAATGGCTCAGAGCGAGTCATCACGGCGACTGAGCCAATCAGCGCAACAGCCGGCATTCCGCCAAAGCCACTGGGCGTGATTACAAGGTCTATCGGTGGCGGACCAGCAGGCAAGTATACTCCAGGCACGAGAAGCGGCATTGGAGTATCCACAATAGGCTTGCTCATTCGAGTCGGGGGAGTTATACGTTATTCCGGCACAGATGCCTACATCAGCGATGGCTCTCAGTTGCCAAACGGACTGCCTGGAGTTCGAATCTCACAGGACTTGCTTGGAACTCCGTTGAGTCTTCCTACTGGCGGTATGCCTCTTGCCGTGAGCGGAATCAGCGGGACCGAAGTGGTTGACGGTAATGTTCTGCCCGTGATCCGCCCACGCGGACAGGCCGATGTCACTTCTTATTAGCATCCAGATATGTGAAAAATCACATCGACACTTAGTCTACGCAAATCGAAGCGAGGGACAAGGGTCGATGAGGTGGGCAAGCTGTTCCGCCGGGCATCATGAGCAGATGCCCGGCAATTCTTAACTCTTCTTTACAAGCTCTTTATTGCAGCAGGCGAGCGTGCAGGGTTGCGACTCGCAGGTCGTGCCTTCAGTCATTTCGTTGCCACACTCCTTCACAACCTCCAGTTCAAGTCCGCAGTCCTCGCAGATATAGACTTCGCCCAGTTTCATATCGCTACACTTGCTCATGTATCTAGCCTCCAAACCAATGGTATTAACGCCGATTATGTGTTTACTACCCAAGCAGCTAAGCAGGAAAACAGGTGCATCGGCAATTGGATGTAATTCGCATCTATGGCGAGTATATGGTATGATGTGATTGTGGAGTACCGAGTGTCCTCAGAGAACGAATGGTTGGAATGCAATGTCAGGAACAGGACACCGTGACTTCAATACAGTTAGGAGCCATAAGAAATGCCAAGAGGACATTGTCACCGACACGGTGGGGAGCGTCCATGCACATGTGCAATGGGGAATCTATATCGGTTCGTGGAGCCGGTTGTCTTATACGTGCTTGAACATAATGGTCCGACCTACGGCTATGAATTGGGCGGTAATCTTCAGAATCACACTCTGACGGATGCGGAGATCGACCGAGGCGCTCTTTATCGGACCCTTCAGCGTCTTGAGACAATGGGACATGTAACCTCTGACTGGGATACCAGCGGTTCCGGCCCCGCGCGTCATATATACAGCATCACCCAGAGTGGCAAGGATCACCTGCGAGAGTGGGCCGCTGTACTGAACAATCTGTCTCAGTCAATGGAGTCTTTCGTGCGTGACGTGAAGTCACTTGGCAAGGTTGCTTCTGATGCGACCACTGCAGGTGTAAATTAGCTTCCATCCAGGTGTCTAGGCACAGTTTACTGGAGAGCCTTTGGACTGGAGAAAATCATCATCGATTTTTGCGGAAGGCATAATTCCTCCACTAGAGTGTTGGCAGCGATATCGTCCATGACAGTATCTTCGCTTTAGGTGGCGAGCCTTGCGCTCTACAAATCTTGCTGTCCAAGAACCCACGTCCGAAAACCGCTCTTGTTTTCGCTAGCAGTTTCTTGGTCTATCAAACCGTTTGATTGCCAGCGAAAATATGACGTTTGGGGCAGGCAAACGTATTCTCAGAAGGTATTTTGAGTTCAGATTGAGGTCTTGTCCTGAGAACCGGGAGGCATATGGTGACGGCGGTTGCGGCAGGACGTACGAAAGACTTCCGATAACACCGACCCAGTTCTCAAGCCGAGTTTGAGTTTTCGCTAGCGGTTCCTTGCCCTACCAAGTGTAAAGCGGAAAACCGTCTCTGTGTCTGTTGTATCTGTCGATGATGCGCCTCGTCTTTGGAGCTAATCGCAGCGGCTACAGCCCAATAAATGAACGGGGAAGCGGCGCACGGTTCTCTGGCGCGGTTAAGCTGCTGAAGGAAAGTGGTATATTGTCACTGGCGTGTGTGTTGCTGAATCTACTTTTCTTGGCCCGAGGGCGAAGCCATTGATGAGGCTGTTGCAACAGCGCATTTGGCACATAGGATATCCGAATGGCTGTGCTGACAGGTGAAGCCCTACAGCATGCGCACGACCACGATCTTACCCGGCGTTTCGCCACGGGACTCGTGAACACCATAACCGCGCCAGGCGTTGCCTAGAGATTACAGGAGATTCATGAAGATGTCGCGATTCCCACCGATTCATTTGCCAGAGCGGTTGCTTTGCTATCAGCGAGCCGGAGGATGTCAACGCAAACGAGATCCTTTTTCGGCCAGCAAGTCAGCAAGTGAAGCTGCCCCAGGCCCGGCATGTTTGAGTAGCTCGAGAATGAGTACCAGACCTGATCTAGTCCAGATGGAACTAGGGGATGATAGCTTTATTTGCACACGGAAAACTCATGCAATTGCAAACGCGAGACGCCGCCGCTTGCGACAACTACGATCTCGCTCTTGTTGCTCATTGCGAGCATTATTGTTTCAACGTGCGGCAATAGCTGGCCAAAGCAACAAGCCCGCGCCGCTTGTTATACAGGAGCAGGGCAGCTTTGCAATCGGTGGCACGGTGATCACAAATCCCGGCGCCTACGATCGTTTCGCAAAGACTCCTGATGGACAGACGTTCCATGGTGATCATGCCTATATCTTTTATCAGATTCCTGTGAACGCTCGCAAACTGCCTCTCATTTTCTTGCACGGAGCCTGGCAGTTCTCGAAGACATGGGAAAGCACTCCGGACGGACGTGAGGGGTTCCAGAATATTTTCTTGCGTCGCGGCTTTGGAGTCTATTTGATCGACCAACCTCGCCGTGGCGATGCGGGACGCAGCACTCTCCCGATCACAATAGCACCCACGCCGGACGAGCAATCAATGTTCGATTTCTTCCGCATCGGCATTTGGCCGAATTACTTTCCAGGCGTGCAGTTCTCACGCGACGCCGAAGCTTTGAACCAGTACTTCCGCCAAATGACGCCCAACACTGGTCCATTTGATGTCGAAGTGGTCTCGGATGCAATTGTCGCCTTGCTGGATAAGGTCGGGCCGGCAATTCTCGTCACTCACTCACAAGGTGGAGGTCCGGGCTGGATTGCGGCGATCAAGAGCGAAAATGTCCGCGCCATCGTTACCTATGAACCTGGTACCAATTTCGTTTTTCCGGAGGGCGAGGTGCCCCCTCCTATGCCTAGCTCCCGTGACCAGCTTGAGGCTCGTGGGATACCTTTGTCAGATTTTGTGAAGCTCACAAGGATCCCGATTATACTCTATTATGGCGACAATATTCCCGAGCAGCCTTCGGCAAATCCAGGTCAAGATGGATGGAGAGCACGTTTGTCGATGGCAAGGCTTTGGACGGACGCTGTGAACCGCTCAGGCGGTGATGTCACCCTGGTGTGCTTGCCCGAAATCGGCATTTGTGGAAACACGCATTTTCCATTTTCGGATTTGAACAATTATGAGATCGCAGATTTGCTATCAGAGTATCTCAAGCAGAGGAATCTGGACTGACCAAATAAGGCTCGCACAACGCGAAAGTCCACGGCTGATTTTGGCGTGCTCATAGAACTCATCATTGTCAAAAGCATCTGCAGCAAACAAATAGCTTTGAACAAGCGCGAATGCGTCCTGTACGCGCTCCCACATATATATGGCGACATCTTCTTGCCTTTGTATACGTGCGGCTCGGGGCAAGGAGCATATAGATAGGCCATAACGCCGAATGCTGTTCGGCCGTCAATGTGAGCAAGATTGATTCCATCTGGGTCTGATGGCACGCTCAATCGCTCGACGATTCCTGACCGTGGATTGATCTTTATACCGTATGATGGTCGATTATGTATGCCCAATACTACATCTCCTTTTATCCAGCAATTTTGCCAGGCAATAAAACTCAATATGTACTTCTGCACGAGCTAAATATGCTCCTGTCTGAAGTTTGCTCGAAGGTCCAGTAGAACACAGACGAACTCCGTCTGCTGGCCACTGAGCCATTGGATCGAGCACAAATAATGGAACTTGCATTGATCTTTTCGACTTTGTTGACAGGCTGCTGATGCACAATTCACGCGGTTGGTGCCAGAAAGGTATACTTGATAGTTTTCAATAAGAATAATGTTGATAACGTAGCTGCTACAATGGTCCCATTCGGAAGCGCCATTGATACACTGCTTCCGACGAATAGGGTCATAAGTTATGTGTTTGACGCCCGATCAACGACAACCATTGAGTTTCCCGTAGAATAGGAGGATTTGATGAGTCCAAAAAGAGTGTCAATATGCGCATTATTGGCATTAATGACCGCATGCAGCGTACAAGCCGCAAACTTCAGCTTGCGAACTGCCCTTGGGACCAGCAAATATTTGCAGGATGAGTTTCCGGCAAAGAGTGTTCCTGTTTCGCTTGATGCGGCTGGAAATGAGTATGAGCCGTTTCAGGTCATTCTGCGGGCGGATAAACCTATATCTTCTGCAAGCGTCCGCGCGTATGATCTAAAATCTGGAAAGAGTATTATATCGGCGAGCAATGTGCAGTTCCGGCTGGCTCATTATATTCAGCTGAAAGATAGTGTGACTGGAGGATTCAGGAAGGGTTTCTACCCGGATGCGTTGTTTCCGATGCCGACAACATTCAGCGTGGAGCAAGGCAAGTCCCAGATGGTCTGGGCAGATATATATGTTCCATCCGCCACTGCTCCTGGAGTGTACAAAGGAAAAGTTGATATAAATATCGATGGTGTAACCAGCTCGGTGCCGGTTAGTCTGGCTGTGCATCCGTTTGCTCTGTCTGTGAGGAACCACTTCGGTTCTGCCTTTGCGCTTTGGGCGGATCAGTGCTCCAGCTATTACAATATTCCGGCGAGCTCTCCAGAATACAAAGCGATGGTTGATCGCTATTATTGGTTTATGGTCGGATACAGGCTTTCGCCGGATGATCTGCCAGTTCCTATTGATTCTCCCGAAGCTGCCAAATACCTCAATGATCCACGAGTAAGTTCATTTCGCATTCCATACGATCCCAACAAGCCCGAGGAGTTCAAAAAGACCGTTGCGCTGTTGAGAGAGAAAGGGTGGCTTTCAAAGGGATATATCTATACCATGGATGAGCCATCGCAAGCACAGTATCCGGAATGTGCAGCCTACGGACGCAGAATTGATGCTCTGGCCAAAGACGCGAAATGGCTGCTGACCGCGCCTCCGAATGATGCTATGAATGGGACCGTTGACCTGTGGTGCCCGATCATCGGCAATTATTCCAGAAAAGATTGTGAGGCAAGGCAGCGTCTTGGAGAGACAGTCTGGTGGTATACATGCTGCGGTCCGCAGCATCCCTATCCTACTTACCTTATTAACGATACTGCACTATCACCTCGTATCCTGTCCTGGTTCCAGTTCGCGAACAATGTTGAAGGCGTTTTGTACTGGTCCACTTCGATATGGCTTAAGTGGAATGGAACCCAGTATTTGAAGAGAGATGTATGGAACGATCCTCTGGCGTTTCCTGGAGCAAATGGCGATGGTTATTTGCTTTATCCCGGCAAGACATGCAATGATGATCCAATTCCTAGCCTTCGCTTGGAAATGATAAGGCAGGGCAACGAGGATTTTGAGACCTTATGCATCTTGCAGAATGAATACCGCCAGGCTGCCGCTAAGCTTGGACTCGGCAAAAATAATTATGATCCGCACTGGCAGATTCAGGAATATGTCGGCCGGATGGGTTCATCTCTTTTCTGTTGGAACAACGATGCCAACTTAATGACAAAAGTTCGGCGTCAGGTGTTTGATGAAATTGAGCATTCCCAGGATTCGCCTTTAGTGCTGGTGAAGTCATCTTTGCCGGAGGGTGTCAAAACTTGCAAGCGAGATGTTTCAGTTGATGTATGGGCCGAAAAGGGAGCAAAGCTTACTGCAGCCCTTGTTTTTGAAAATGGTGCCAAAGCATTAGTGCCAGTAAAGCCTGAGCGTATCGCTGGGAAGAACTGCACACACTCAAAATTGACATTCAAGACCGTTGGAGATGAAACAAGGCTGGTAATCAGAGCTGCTAAGGGCAAATCTACCAGAACCGTTGTCAGAACATATAAGAATTACTCGGAGAAGCCTATTGTTTTCAAATCAGGCACAGTTTTTAGTGGTTGGAATTCGGATTCGGATCTCAAGCGCTGGACAACAAACAACTCTGAGCTTGTTCTTGCGCAGAATAAGCCCCTTGGCAATTGTGCTAAGCTGACTTTTGAGCCGGGACATGAATATCCGGACGCTGAGCTAATGGCCCCAACGGGATTCCAGGATACTGATTGGTCAAGCAAAAACGGCTACCTCGGATTTTCCATATATAATCCAAACGATGATAGTGTAAATTTCGTGCTGAAGCTTCATGATTTCGAGGGCAAATCTCACGATGGTGTTATAGTGTTCGTTGCTCCACACGAAGCCAAAATAATAAGCTGGCCGATATCTGATCTGATGACCGGCATAAATGCGAAGAAGTTTCGTGGTTTCATGATGTGGACAAACGGCATAACAAAACCAATTACTGTCTACCTTGGCCCGATGTATATAAGCAATGAGAAGCTGTAGTTGTTGAATCAATAGGAAGTGGTCGTTTTGAGCAGCCACTTGTCCCTCGTAAAAACCTTATCGGATCCTGAGAGGAATGTCTTCTTCTGGCCATGTGATGCTGCAGTAAAATCCGTTGGCCAACAATCCATAGAGCGTTTTGTATTCCCAACTCTTGGCCTACCAAACCAAGAGTGTCTTCTACGAACCGCACTATGTTTTCTGAAGATACCTCGCATTAGGCCCCGATCTGAGCTCAGATTGGGGCTTTGCCACATCAAATCATGTGACCGGAGCAGCAGAAAAGTTCACAAGATCCGCGGACTCCTGCCGCCCAATCCGAGCACATCCGAGTGCGGATCATGCTTATCACAACTCCGCAGAGCGGCCTGAGCGTTGGTATTGGCGTAGCAGTACACGCAGCCATGTGGGCAGGTGCCGTATGTTCCTATGTCTTTGCTTTCATAGCACCCACACTCTTTCCTGGTGGGATGCTCCGCGAGATTGCCTACCATATCCGGGAAGAGGCGCTGTAAAAGTTCTGCGTCCACGCAGTGTGCTTTCTTGATCTTATCGCCGAGCAGATAATCGCCACAGCAGGAGAGCATCTCGATTCCATGATCAGCCGCGATCTCAGCGAGCGTGTTCGCGAGCGCGATCCGATCATCCATCTCCAAGTCGTGACACACTATTCCTGTCTCATTCTTCAGCGCCTGAGTATTGCGAAGCACTTTTCCATAGAAGACGGCAAAGCTGAAGTAGCAGCTTTTCACAGAGCGTTCGAGTTTAGAGCACAGGTCAGTGAAGCGTCCTATATGATACTGCTGATCGGTCACGCTCGAGATAAGCACCGGATCGTATCGCCACAAAACGGCTTCGGCTCCGTAACGATGTGATAGGATGCGGGCGCATTCCGTCAACTCAGCGGTCTCGGGTACGCGCGGCTCGAATACCTGCAGCAAACCCGTGATGGTGAAATGAAAAAGCATCCGATAGCCGCCTGCATCCAGTTCATCAAGGTGCGGTAGCAGGGGCTGGTAATTCTTAGACCAGAACACTATCGCCAACACGTCCTCCGGCAGCAGCGACACTTGGTAAATCGCCTTGGAAAAGGGATTCATCCAGCGAACGTAACCGTCTCGGATGCGGTTCATGAACCACTCCGAATAGAAAGCCGGTATGTCGGTTCTTCTGCTAACCGAGATGATCTTCATCGTTTACATCCTGCCATGTCTGGTCTACGGATGTATTTTAATGCCCGAGTGCTGGATCGTCAATCCTGCGCATTCTAACCCACGAGAGTCGTGGTTACACGTGCCCCGATAGCAGAGCATCAGGAGTTCCAGCAGCCATAGTATTACTCCCTGCTCCCCAATGCGCCAATGACCAGAATCCAGTCGCCCAGTCCGGATTGGCCGATTGGTTGTTGCGTAAGGAGTGCTAATACGATCCCAATGGGCTACGTAACCTCACGCGATTCCAGTGCAAAGACAGCTCGAGTCCAGGATACAGCAAACCCGCAAAGGCACGCGCAGCCGCACTACACTGCTTCAACTCAGATGCCAGCAGAAGCTTGCTCCTGATGGGTAGGTCAGTCAGCAACTGCGCCGTCGCCTTGGTATAACTTTGTTTGCGTCAGTCTCAGCTATTACGCTGTTGCCGTTGTATAGATACCTCACGTAGGAGTAGCCATCCATCCTGAGGTCCAATCACCCTTGCTATTCATTACCGATCTATCGCTCCAGCGAATTCTGATCGTATAATCGGCTGGATCAAAGAGTATATTGGCAATCGTCGATTTCACTCTATCTGATTCATATGTAAGGTTAGGGTCAATCACGTCATTCCATTAATAGTTCAGGTTAAATGCAACAGTTCCGTCGTCACCATGAGAACATATAGTTCCCCATATTTGGAAACCGCCAGCTTTTCGATTGGTACCGTGGAGGTATTGGTAACCAACCATACTTTCTCCGTTCTCGATTTCCATGTGCATAGTCAGGTTGATGCTTCTTTTTCGCCTCTCTGCATTGTACTAACCTGGGAATACAGGATGTCTATCGCAGCTATATCCCAAGCTGCATCACGAACCATTGTGGCCTTGTAGTTCTTGTTGCCCACGATCTTGGTGTCGTGAGTAAAACTAACAATCGTCGGCAAATCATCGCCTGCTGCTGGGCCAGTGACTTGCTTTACCTTGTATTCCCAACCCAGGGAAGTATAATAATCATAGGTCCACTCAAGATGACCTGAGCTGTTATTGTTGGCAGGTATGGTAATTTTTGTTATCTGATTGCTGTCAATACCACATTCGAACTTCACATATGGAGCAGATGCTGACTGGGTTGAATCGGCCCTTGGAAAATCTATGCGTGTCAACCTTGTAGGGACACTTGTACCATACATGAATGTATATTGTTTGTCGACGGTATAGTCAACCGCTCACCTCCTTGCGTTTTATTTTGGAGCGCCGTTGGCTCGCTAGGTTAGCTCATAATTCAAAAACGATTTTACACACTATATAATTACGCTACCGTCCACAAATATGAAATATCTGCATATGGGTTCGGTCTAGACAAGTCTTTCTGTTGGGTTATTTTGGGTTCTGTAATGCTGGGGAAGATATCGTTGGCTTGGTGTTGATGATGATTTGGACAGGGCACATCGATAAGCCCAAGATTAATGAGTTGATGCGGAAATGAGAAGATAAGTAGCCGTACGAATAGCATTTTGAACTTGGATCGAATTACTCCGGCGTACAGGAGTTCCAATGATATAAGTTTGCATGCATCAGGCGGCTATGGACATCCAGTGTGTAAGCGGAGGATTGCCCTCTTTGAGAAGATGCACAACTTCGTGCGCGCTGACCGGCCTGCTGATAAAGTAGCCCTGGATCTCGTCGCATTTCAGCGATTTTAAGAAGTTAAGCTGATCCAACGTCTCTACGCCTTCGGCAATGACGTTGAGATTCATGCTGTGCGCCATGGCCACTATGGCAGCCGCTATCGAGGCGTCATCTTTATTTGTCGTTATCTGTCTGACGAACGATGAGTCGATCTTCACAAAGTCAATCGGCAGACGCCGCAGGTTGCCCAATGATGAGTACCCTACGCCGAAGTCGTCGATGGAGATACTTACGCCCATGCTTTTTAGATCAGTCAATGTAACCACTGCCTGGTCCGGATTCTGCATGATGGCGGTCTCGGTGAGTTCCAGGTTCAAGTATTTGGCTTCCAAACCGGATAAGGTTAGCGCGTTCTCGACGGTGTGGACGAGGTCCGACCGGTGTAGCAGCCTGGGTGAAATATTTACTCCCACATCCATCTTGTTGTAGCCGCTGTCCTGCCAGGCCTTGTTCTGCTGACAGGCGGCTTTGAGCACCCACTCCGTGATCGGTTCTATTAATCCCGTATCTTCAGCCAGGGGAATAAAACTCATTGGATACAATAAGCCGCTTTCGGGATGCTGCCATCTGATAAGCGCCTCGACACCCGGCGTAACACCGGTCTTCAGGTTCATGCGCATCTGATAGTGCAGGACCAGTTCCTCACGCTCAAGCGCACGGCGTAGACCACTCACTATGTTCACCCGCTCTACCGCTATAGCATTGAGGTCTTGAGTGAACATGTGATACGCATTTCTGCCTCGTTCTTTCGCCCGATACATTGCTGCGTCGGCATTTCTAACAAGAGTTTCGGCATCGGTACCGTCGTTCGGATAAACACTGATACCTATACTGCCGGAAATAAAAAGCTCCCGTCCTTCAATGATAATCGGCTCGGAAAGCGCCGCCAATACCCTTTGAGCCGCCACTATTGGATATTCGTCGCTAACATCTCCTAAAATGAATGTGAACTCGTCTCCACCCATTCTGGCCAGCGTATCCGATGCGCGTATGTTTGCCGATAGCCTGTTGGCGACAGTTTTCAAAAGCTCATCACCAACATTATGTCCCAGACTGTCGTTTATAACCTTGAAATGGTCCAGGTCGAGGAACATAACGGCAATCTGGTCACCTGATCTCTCCGCTTGGGCCAACTTGTTGAAGAGCCTGTCGGAGAACAAAAGCCGGTTCGGTAAGCCGGTCAGCGGGTCGCGAATCGCCTGGATGCGGACCGATTCCCTGGCGGATATGAGTTCTGCCTGAAGGTCCAGGACTCTCTTCCCCGCTCGCAGACGCAATTGCAACTCGCCAGGATCAAATGGCTTAATAACATAGTCGTCAGCTCCCGCGCTGAGACCTTTAAGCAGGTCATCTCGCTGTGACTTAGCGGTAAGCAGAATAGTATAGATGTAGGGGCCTTCGTTATGCATGCGCAGCCACTGACAGACTGCAAGCCCATCCATTTTCGGCATCATCCAGTCAAGTACAGCCAGCCTTGGGCCGTCTTCACGCTGCAGCGATTCCAGCGCTTCCTGACCGTCACATACCACATCGACCTCATAGCCCCATTTTAGCAATGTAGCCTGAAGAACCCGTCGTGAAACCGGATCGTCTTCTGCGATCAGGACTCTCATGCCGCTTCCTCCAGCGCAAGTTTGGCGATAAATGGCCTTATCAATTCCAGTGCCGATTCAAGGTTCGAGTATGCGGTCATAGATTTCTCCATATCCGCTTGCTTGGCAAAACGCTCAAGCGTCAACGATGCTTCTATCGCGCCTTTCGCCCCGAAATTGCCAAGCATGCCCTTCATTGTGTGCGCTATTTTCTCAACAGTCTTGGCATCGCTGTTATCGAGCGCGCTTTGCAGGTTATCCATCAGTCTCCGGCATTCTTCGCCAAACAACCCCGCGATCTCGCGCAGGAGCTGCATGTCACCTTCGACTCGGGTCAGTGCAAAGTCAAGATCAATCGGCGGTTCACCTGTCATTTTTGAGTTCCCCTGCGCTATATCAATGGTTCTCTCAAGAGCCCTGAAAAGTTCGTCCGGCTGAATGGGTTTGGAGACGTAGTCGTCCATCCCGGCCGCCAAGCATCGCTCTCGATCGCCAACCATTGCATGCGCGGTCATTGCCACTATAGGCACGTGTCTGCTGGTGCCTTTCTCCAAGGCGCGAATGGCGCTTGTTGCCTGGATTCCGTCCATTTCAGGCATCTGGACATCCATTAATATCGAATCGAACATCTCATTTTCGAAAAACGCTACCGCCTGGCGACCATCGTTAGCCAGAACTACCGAGTGGCCGTGCTTCTCCAGAAGGCGCTGCGCCAGTTTCTGGTTGATCTGATTATCCTCAACGAGCAGAATACGCAGATGATGGTAAACTTCCATGTCACCTTCTTTGTTGGTTGTTGCGCACTTGTTCTTTGTAGGGAGACCGCCACCCAGAGCCAGCGTAATCTTGTTTCGAAGTTCGGAGTTTTTGATCGGCTTGATGAGATAGCATTTAATGTCTTTCTCCTGGCATTTGGCTATGTCACCGAAATGTTCACCAGAGGTGAGCATGATAAGTGTCGTATCGGCCAGAGATTCATTCGTTCTTATGCGGTCCGCCACGGCGAAACCGTCAACCTCCGGCATGTGCGAGTCCAATAGAACAAGCAGGAACGGGTCTTTGTCCTGACAAGCGATTTCCATCGCAGCGATTGCGGCATCTCCGCATTCCGCGAGTACTGGACGCATATGCCACCTGGATAAAATCTCCTCCAGAATGATTCGGTTGGTGGCATTGTCGTCGACAACAAGGACGTGAACTCCTTCAAGTTCCAATGGCATGGACTCGGTAGTTTTCTCTCCGATGCCGAAAATCACCGTGAAGTGGAAAGTTGATCCACGGCCCACTTCGCTCTCGACCCAGATGCGGCCGCCCATCATACGCGTGAGTTCCGAAGCTATGGCCAGACCCAGCCCGGTGCCGCCGTACTTTCTGGTTGTGGAGCCGTCTCCCTGCTCGAAAGCGGAGAAAATCTGGTTTTGCTTGTCCTTGGGAATGCCGATACCGGTGTCGGAGATGGAGAAATGAAGCGTCGCCTCGGATTCCGTCTGTGATATCGAATCCACCAGGACTACCACTTCTCCACGATCTGTAAACTTAAGAGCATTACCTACCAGGTTCACAATGATCTGGCGCAGCCGCAGGGTATCGCCAACAAAATCGTCCGCAACTCCGGGCATGACCCGGCAGGCCAGTTCCAAATGTTTCTCGTGAGCTTTAACCGCAAGGCTGGAGATTATTTCCTGAACGCACTCTCGAAGAGTGAATGGGACCGGGTTCAGTTCGAGCTTTCTAGCCTCGATCTTGGAGAAGTCTAGAATGTCGTTCAGCAAGGACAGCAGGGCTTCAGCCGACACCTTGACGATCTCAAGATACTCGCGCTGGTCGACGGCTAGATCAGTATCAAGAGCCAGCCCTGTCATTCCAACGATACCGTTTAGCGGCGTTCGTATCTCATGACTCATATTGGCAAGAAATTCACTCTTGGCCCGGCTGGCAGCCTCGGCGGCTTCCTTAGCGCGTGTTATCTCGTTTTCAACTTCCTTGCGTTTGGTGATATCCCTGATTATGCCGATCGAGTGCCATCGCCCTTTCACCTGCACGGCAGAAAGAGACATTTCGATCGGGAACTCTGACCCGTCCTTTCTCAACCCGATAAGCTCCGAGTCTCGCCCTACAATGGATCCTGAGCCTGTAGCAGCAAAATCTGCGAAAGCCTTGTCGATGGCTTCGTGAAAACGATGGGGAGCAAGTATGGCATGGCAGGATTTCCCGATTATCTCGTCGCTTGTGTACCCAAAAATCCTTTGCGCGGCTTCATTCCAGAAAGACACATTCCCCGCTTCGTCCACCACGATAGCGCCGTCGTGCATGGATGTGCCGACTATCCTGAACCGCTCTTCACTTGCAGACAGGGCTGCCTGCGCTCGCTTGCGCTCCGCAATCTCATCGTTAAGCTGCTTGTTGCGAGCTTCGACCTCAGCGGTCCGTTCTGCAACCCGCGTCTCGAGCTCGGCATCACGCTGCTGCACGCAAGACAACATCTCGTTGAAACAGTCTATCAGTGTGCCGATTTCATCCCCACTGCATTTGACAGCACGCACCGAGTAATTCTTGTCGATAGAAACCGCCTTGGAAATGCCAGCCAGACACAGGATAGGTTCCGAGATTATGCGTTGGAACCTTGAAGCCATAAGAAAAGCCACAAAGATAGAAATTAACATCGCAATGCTGAGTATAGTAACAAACCTGCGCATGTTTGCCTGGATCTGAAGAGTATCGGATTCTATATAGATCGTTCCGATCGGTTTATTGTCGAGTCGCACACGTCGAAACACAATCAGATTACCGTTCACAAAGCGTGCGCCCTCTTTTCCAGGCGACTTTGGTATCAGGGCGAGTCCTTTATTGCTCCTGAAATAGCGGACAAATTGCTTTCCTTTGGAATCATAGAGGCATGCCGATACAATGTTGGTCTTAGCCTGTAATGCGTTGAGAATTTCCCTTGCAGATTCGTGATCAAAGAAAGCCAGAGCCGCCGTGCTGTTGTCTCCCACGATCTTGGCCTGCGTAGATACATCGCGCACCATTATCTTCTTGTTGTCGAAAGACTCCTGCACCAGTATTCCGGCGCAGGCAAGCAGCAAGACAACGCAGCTAACCAGCATTGTTATGGCTATAAGTTTAGATTTGATCGGAATATCACGAAACGCTCGCATAAACGATAGCGCCTCCTGTGGTATAGCAAGTTGATATCATACTACCTTGGCCAACCTGAGTAATTTTGAACTGATTTTAAGGCTGGCGTTCCTGGCATGGTCCACGCTGATCTCGAGACCTATCTTGCTGTTGTCGATCGTAAAATTGATAATCCCACCATGGTCAATGAAGTGCGAACTCTCACCGACCGTTAGGACACCCTTACCACCTGCGGCGCGTGCGGCTTTCTCAACCCGCTCTCCTTCAGAGGCGCTTACAAACAGGATTTGGCAGGTTTCGATATCCCTGAGTGCTTTGAACCTCTTGATGACAAACCGCCTGCCGTTGACAGTCTTGTTCTTGACTGCCTCGTCCAATGTTGAACCAAAGGGGTCTTGACCGAAAACGCCTATCACCATCGGCGACTTGCTGTCACGGAAAACGTCCGAAGGCCACTCAACAAACTGTGCGAAGTTATACAAAAACGCTGCTTTCACTTCGTACTCGTTTGCCGTCCTTCCCACTGCGCCGATTTGCGGCAGCGCGGTAAGAAGTAGAATCGCAACAGCCATGCCCATGAATGATCGAGTTCTATTATTCATTATGCTGTATTTAGTGGGTCGTGGAGATGAAATATGACGTACTCATCGTTTATATTCGGTATCGGCGCAAGCGATCTTTAGACATACCCAGATCTACACATGGTCTGGAGTTACGCTGCTATATGCCGATAATCTGTAGTAAATAACTTATTTATCAAGAATTGGTGCTGTTCGGCTGTGAACGTCACTGATTCAATATCTTGGGTGGTCAAAAATGTACAGTCTGCGTATTAATCGCTGGTGCATCGGAGCAGGAATGTGGATGACGGCAGCAGCCATCATCCTCGCGTTGTTTCTACTGCCTGCCTGTGTAAACGCCCATCAGGATGAAGAGAACACGCTCGAACAGCAAGACCTGACAAATCTGGACATAGAGGATCTTCTTAATATAAATGTCACGGCAGCATCCAAGAAGATCGAGCGCACTTCCGATGCTCCCGCTTCGGTTACTGTAATCACACACGATCAGATCGAGCGTTACGGGTATCGGAATCTACAGGATGCGCTGCGCAGTGTTGTGGGGCTATATGCATCAACCGACCTGAACTACGGTTTTCTCGGAGTTCGAGGCTATGCCATGCCCGGCGATTTCAACACCCGTGTTCTTCTCCTTATCGATGGCGTCAGGATCAATGATCCGATGTATAATCAGGCCCCTATTGATGAAGACGTGCCGCTGGATATCAGGAGCGTAGAGCGGATTGAGATTGTAAAAGGTCCCGGGTCAGCTTTGTGGGGAAGTAACGCCGTACTTGCAGTCATTAATCTGATTACTAGGAAGGCAAATGATGTGCAATATAATCGTTTGGCTCAGAGTGTTGGGACAAACGAAAACTATGAATCATTCTTCGAGTTCCACGATGACAGTTCCGATAAATTTCAGTTTGCGGGCAGCGTGACAAACATGGGATCAGACGGCTTACACTCCATTTATTTCCCCGAGTTTGATAGCCCGGACACAAATAATGGCATCGCTAAGAATGTTGATGGAGAGTCAGCCCAGCGAGGATACTTGTCCTGTTCTTACGGGAAACTAAAGATGCTTTTTAACGCCGGAGACCGGCGTAAAGATATACCGACCGCTATTTACGACACAGAATTCAACCAGCCCGGCGTTTGGACGGATGACTACAGATCGGTCATGAGCCTGTGCTATGAGACTAAGTGTTCAGCTAAGCG
>JAJFTD010000110.1 GCA_021373255.1 bacterium | reverse complement strand
GAGGCATTTGGCGTTGATATCGACCGAGCGGGGCTAAGGTTTGTGGAGCCGTTCGGGTTCTTTGACTTCATCAAGCTGGAGAAGTCGGCATTCTGCCAGCTCAGCGACAGTGGCACCGTGCAGGAAGAAGCGTGCATATTCCGCGTGCCGTGCGTCACTCTCAGAGACGTCACCGAGCGCCCCGAGACAGTAGAATGCGGGTCAAACGCCCTAGCAGGAGCGGACCCGAACCAGATACTCGCCCTCGTGGACCTGGTAACCAGCAAGCCAAGCAACTGGCAGCCGCCGGTGGAGTATATGGCCGAAGAAGTAGCCGACACGGTATGCAGGATCATGTTAAGTCACAGGATACCTGATCTCGCAGAACAGGCGTGGCTGTCGGGGGCGGGGAAGTAGTAATGGCAACACGCGCAAAAGTGTGGGTTGTCTCGGAGCTGTATTATCCGGAAGAGACCTCCACAGGCCACTACATGACTCACATTGCCGAGGGTTTGGCTCAGCACTTCCCTGTTGGTGTAATCTGCTGCCAGCCCACTTATGCTGCACGCGGCACTCAAGCCCCATGGAAAGAAACGCATAATGGTGTGAGCATTGAGCGCTGTCGAGCGACTACTCTGAATAAAAACATAATTCCACTGCGGTTGGTGAACCTGGCTACAATCAGCCTATCCGTGTTCCTGAAGACCGCTCAAAGGTTGCGGCGTGGCGATGTGGCACTGGTGGTTACCAACCCGCCGCTTCTGCCGTTTCTGGTCGCTGTTGCGTGCAAAGTGCGTGGCGCCAAGTGCATCCTGAAGATAGACGACACCTATCCGGAAATTCTTCTGGCAACAGGTATGGCTAAACCGGGGAGCCTGATTGTCAGAATAATGCGATCTGCCAGCAGGATGCTTTACGAAAACGTATCACACATAACGGTCTTGGGGCGTGATATGGCATTACTGGTAAGATCAAGGAGCCGGTTGGAACCCAGCCATGTGACGGTCGTACCCAATTGGGCCGATCTGGATATACTGCACCCTACCTCAAAAGCTGATAACGCTCTTTTGAAAGAACTCGGGCTCAACGATAAATTCGTTGTGCAGTGTGCTGGAAATATGGGAAGAGCACAGAATATTGAGGCGATGTTTGCCGCAGCGGAACTGCTGAAGAATCAGGATCACATCCATTTCCTGTTCATTGGGTCCGGAGCTAAAGTGCACTGGATGCACGAGGAAGTTGAGCGAAAAGGATTGTCCAATGTGACTATCCTCGGCCAGCAGCCAAGATCAGATCAGATCAACTTCCTGAATGCGTGCGATGTGTCTCTGGTATCGCTTGTACCCAATATGCTGGGCGTATCTGTGCCAAGCCGGATGTATAACGTTATGGCGGTTGGCAAACCAATTATTGTCATCGCCGATGCCGCTTCAGAACTCGCACAAGTGGTGAATGAAGAAAAAATCGGCTGGGTAACGTCTCCGGATGATCCAAAAGCGATTGCGAACGCCATACTTGATGCATACTCCGATTCAACTCGTTTAGTCGAAATGGGAAAACGCGCCCGTGCCGCAGCAGAGTCGAAATACTCAACTGATCGCGCAGTTGCCGCATATACTCGGGTAGTCAGCAAAGCTCTCGGTATCTCAAAACCCCAGCAATCAGACACTGCTTCAGCCTTACAGGATAACCGAGGCAATTGATGAAACACGATGTTGAAATTAGAAACAAAGTGAGCGGCGACTCTATACACCACTGCGGGCGGATTGTGCTGTTCGGCGGCAGCGGATTTGTGGGGTCAAATCTTCGCAAGTGGCTTGGCAGCGAACTTGTCGTGCCTTCAGAAAACGAAGCCGACCTTACAAACTACCAGAGCCTTTGCAGCGTAATCCAGCCGAGCGATATCATCATCAATGCAGCGGGTTACGCTAACGCGACCGACACAACAGAACGCGGCAGGCTTCTTCTACAGGCAGTGAATGTGGACGGGGTCGAGAAGTTGGCTAGAGCCGCCGTGCAACAGAGTGCAGCCCAGCTTATACACATCAGCAGTGTCGCCGCAATGGGTCGACAGCGGCGAGAAAATGTTACTGAAGATATGATGCTCCCAGTAGCTTCTCCCTACGCTGCAAGCAAGCTCGCAGGCGAACAGGCGCTTTTATCATTTGCTGATAAACTCCCAATCACTGTGCTGCGGCCAACATCTGTGTTCGGCGAAGGGCGCGGATTGGCGCGTATGCTTTGTAAAGTGGCATCAAAAAGAATTGTCCTGCTTCCAGGAGGAGGGACAGCGCGGATACCTTTCACATATATAGGAAACATCGCGCGCTGTGTCGAACTCTGCATTAACAACGAGACTTGCTTCGGGCGCACGTTTATTGTCGGAGATGAAGGATCTTATGCGCTGAGAAAGATAGTCACAGGTCTGGCTGCAGCGATAGGGGCAAGGGCACAGGTTGTCCCGGTGCCAACGACACTCGCGTGGTGTGGAGTGAAGCTATTGGAGACCGCTGCTAAGGTCCGTAATCGTCCTCCACTGTTGGACTCCGGCAGACTTGAGACACTTTCTACCTCGGTATCTTATTCTATTTCCGCATTCCAGACAGCGACAGGTTATGCGCCACCTTATTCGATGCCTGATGCTCTGGAGCTCATTGCCAATTGGTATCTCAATGAATCAAAGTGAACCATACCTCGATATCGGACAAGATATTACAAGACCGGGCGCATATTTGGCGGTGAAAGTCTGCCTGGATGTGATATTTGCAGGTGTGCTATTGGTGCTTTTAGCCCCGTTGATGCTGCTGATTGCCTTGGCTGTCCGGCTGGATTCCTCCGGGCCTGCAATTTACAAGCAGAAAAGGCTTGGCCGGTTCGGCAAGACATTTGTGATGTGGAAATTCCGCTCGATGAGAGTGGGCACGCCGGTATTGCCTACCGAGCAGATGCAGGAGCAAGCCATTGATCCATGCACTCGGCTGGGGCGCGCACTCAGAAAGACCAGCCTCGACGAACTTCCTCAGCTTGTGAATATTCTCAGGGGAGAGATGAGTTTTATCGGTCCACGCCCCGCGCTGCCGTCACAGGAAGATGTGAACGAGCTCAGAATCCGGCAGGGTGCACACCGCGTCCGGCCCGGCATTACCGGGCTTGCACAAGTTATGGGCCGTGACGACCTGCCGACGGAGATCAAAGTCGGCTACGATTCCAACTACTGCCGAAACATGAGCCTGGGCAATGATTTTCGTATACTTGTTTATACAGTGAAAGCTGTAGTCTCTGCGCGTGGGAACAAGTAGGCGACACATCAGAGTTTTAGCTTATTGCTGATCTCAACAGAAATAAATCACTGCGCCTAGCCGCAGAGATGCCTCACACGCACGAATCAAGCGAATACACGTAAATGACTCAACAGCATAACGCTTCCACTTAATATCACTTTCGCCTTGTTCATCAATGGCATCCCACAGCTCATCGCTTTCGTGATCTAGATCAGAAGGTAACTCAAGTAATTTGGCCAATCGCTTGCATTCCGCCAAAAGGCGCTGAGTGGAGCCTATCATTCCACCGGGTATTTTCAAGGATGTGTTGGGAAACAAAACTTGTTCAAAATCCTGAGGCACGTAATATCCTTCAGCATCACTATGTTTCATTAAGTGAGTAAAATCCATCCGAGTATTTTGCTGTCGCCGGAGCAGGCGTGCGAAAAAGCTGCCTCCTGTAAATTCCGAGTAATATCGTTTCACTACTCGGTCTCCAGATGCATTATCATCACCGGGTTGAGGCATTGGGTATCCGAATGCTTCATAAGCAGCGATACGACGCAGGTAGTGCAATCCGGAATAACCGTACATATCGCAACTGAATATGCTATCGTCCTGGATATCTTCAGGTTCATGATGCTCACACAATCTAGCAGCATGTAATGCCTGATTCAAACGAACGAAATCATCTCTCAAAGATACAAGACCTTCTTCGTCATTGCGCTTCAATTCAGCAAGAATCCCTATCTCTATAGCCAGTCCCATATGCACTACCTCCCATTCTCAAACAGATTTAAGAGCGTAATTATACTAGCGAACAAACTTATAGTCAATGTGACCATATTATCTAGTTCTTGTTCCACATCATTATCTCTGAGCTTTTTCAATCCACCTGCCGACAATCCATCTATAAGATTTATATCGAAAGAGGGATGGCGCAGATGGATTCTGATTGGATGGATGAGGACTCATTGTTTGATGATGAAGGCAGCAATGATATTTACTGCCCTTATACAAACAGCTCGCAGTGTGCATTGATGGCGAATGGGTGGCAGCCACAGGAATTGTGCCAGAGTGTGGAGTGCGAGCAGCTTAAACTTTTCAGGCACACCGGGAATAACCACAGAGACAGGGCGGCCTGACTTTTGAACATGTACAAAATTTCGCCCGGCCTGCGATAGTGCTCCTGTTCTCAATTAGTGCGGTGATGCAGACCGGGCAGTGCCCATATTCAATTGTAGTCCGTATTCAGTTGTGGTGACTTGTAGACAACGCTCGTTTATCGCCGGTATAAAGCCGAACTTTCGCTCACCTCCTCGTGTATATTATTCTCCATCTTCCCTTCGCGGGCTTACCCTAGTCCATGGCACTGATGCTGGTCACGCGGTCCAGCCAGATATCATCAATATCGCCCACCAGGCAACTGCCATACATGGGCACGAATGATACATCGCAAACACGCAGACTCTTTGTGTGCGTGTCGCCGTGGCGGTCACGATAAGTAACGGCAACGTTTCTGCCAAGATATTGCCTAGCTTCAGGAATTAGCATCAGTAGCCTCCTAGACATAAGGGCTGTAATACAAAAATAGCCGAGCCACCAAAGTGAATTCCTGGTGATCAGAGACCGTCAGACGTTCGAAGACCCTTATAGAGAAGGCCCCTCTACCCGCTAATCCGCATTATTCCCATAGTCGAATACCGCAAGTATTAACGCGGTACTCAATCTCATTACGAATAATACGGGTTAAACTACGCGGGCCCGCTGGACGATATAACATCGCCGGCAGTGCCTGGTCACCAGCAACTCCTATCCCGCACCATTTACAGCCAGTACGGGCTACTTCGGCGGCTCGGCTGACATACCGGAAACTGCAGTTGATAAAATTACTCAACACTACGCAGATCTCCGGGTTAGTCCCGTCTGCTTTGCGTCCCCACCTTTCGATGGGTTTGCTATTATCGGTAGTCGCTTACGTATAGGTTATGCCTTAGAGTGGAGATGGTTGACGCTGTGGGGAATACCGGTTTGTTGAAGAGATGAGTGATGGCCTGAATTCCCGCTCAAACTCAGATAAGGTACTGACGATATACAAGATTATGCTTCGGGACTGCTTTTCGTCCCGAAGCACTTCGAAGAGCCAGGACTTCGGGACGAAAAACTTGTCCCGAAGTATCGTGCTCTGGGAGATAGTACCTAAGATAAGTTAGAACGTTCTCATATTCGAGCCATCGCAATAATTTACCACCCGATACTGGCTTCGACCATTTTACCTATGAAGAACCCGAAGATGCCTATGACGAACGCATAGCAGAGCATATAAGCGATTACGATCCCTCCGAGCATCCCGGCACCGAGTTGGCTTACAGTGACAAGACCGGTAATCAGGCCAAATACTGCCCCGATAGCCGCACCAGCCTTGAAGCCTTCAGAATCGCCGCCGCAGGTCAAACCAACCCAGAGCCCCACCAGGCCGCCAATAAATCCCCCTTCGAACAGTGCGGATAACATCGATATGAGCAGGCCTTTGCCACCTCCCAGCATCATTGCCATAGGTGCGGCAAAGAAAAGCACACAAGCAAGCCTGATCAAGAGCAAAAATCCAGCGCCGCAGAGGATGCCATAGATGAGGCCGGATTTTATCATCCCTTTGCGTCGTTCCTGCCACTCAAACTCTTTCTGCGCTTTCTCCGCGTTCAGGTCTGGAGGAGCAGTGGGGGTGGCAAATACGGTGTTAAAATCGGGGACAACATCTATTACAGTCGTGGGCTGGGGTTGAGGCTCCGGGGCGGGCATTGGAGGCTGGCCGAGCACAGTTGGTTCCGGTGACGGCGGCACGGCAGCAGTCTCATGTTTCTTCAACGCCTCCTGCGCCGGTGTATAATTCGTGTCCAGGGCGATTGCGGCTCTGAACTGGGCCACGGCATCGTCGGTTCTTCCGGCGGTCTTGTAGGCCAACCCGAGGTTGTAGTGAGACTTGGGTGTCTTCTGGAGTTGCAGCGATGTCTCGAAAGCCGATATGGCTCCATCGCTATTGCCTGACTGATTATAGGCAATCCCAAGGCAGGAGTGGATCTGGGGGTCGTCCGGTTGGGCTTTTGCCAGGCTTTCGAGTGCGGATCGCGCCTGATCTATTTGGCCTGATCTGAGAAGCTGAATGGCTTGTTCCTTGGATATTTCTCCCGCGAATGTTTCCACAGCAAACCTCCCGTCGCACATAAATGTACAATTTCTATTCTTCGCCGATAATTATTATCCTCCTTTAAATATTGTGGTATTTATTTGCTTTGTTCGGTTGGAACGATCTGGACATTAGATGAACCAGAGAATGACGCAGGTAGTAATGTGGAAAGCGATACCGCGTGTAGTGGTGAGGAAATGAACAAGGCGTGGAACCGTGACTACTGGTTTAGATGAGGCCCAGCGCATAAAATGAGCCGCTGTGGCCTCACCCATTTCTTACGGTTTTTGGACTGAAATTGCTAATGCTTCGGTATAGCGCGCATTTACCGAATCCCCCACTTTTAGTTGATCGAATCTTTGCATATCCTGTGGGACTTTGACATCAAATGTATTTCCCGATGGTCCCTGTAGTGTGACCACACGCCTCGCGCTATCTATCGATTTTATCGTAGCGACAACATCCGTTGTCTCAACGACATAGCCTTCGGGTTTTGATCCTGCCGGTCCTCTGCCCACCATTGTTGATGAGTTTACCGAGGGTAGCTGTCCCTTGGGACCAATCGAAACTGCTACAGCTTCATAATAAGTCATATTGACTTTGTCTCCAACTCGTAGCTGGTCAAAGTTCCTGACCGACGGATCGACCTCTATATCGACCGCATTTCCTTGTGGACCCTGTACGGTAACTTCGCGGTCTGTCTTGTCAATCGCAACAATAGTCCCAGTGACGCTTACTGTATCGCTCATGGCCACTGCAGGCTGACTGGTTTGCTGTGCTGTCCCAATACTGCACGCGAATAGCATAATAAGCAATGTCGCAAATACCAAAGCCAGTGTTTTCATTCAGTTCCTCCATCCTTATTTTTATAAGCAACAAACGACGACCATTCTTACCATGGTCAACGGTTGTCTCAAACAAGCCACCGATATTATGGAACAAAATAAGCGTTCCAGCACTCATACCTAGGTATCTCACTCAAAAACAAGGCCCATTGACAAGCAGGCTTAGTTGAGTGACAATATTCTTGTATGAATTTTGCCAAGCAGGCAAACAGATAAGTAAGTAACACAATGGTGAGGATATATATTGTCAAACATTTCGATTCTGGCTTGGCAGCCACTGCTCAGGCCTCCGCTTCCAGATGAAGAACCGCCGGCTGTACCGGATGTGCCGCTGAAGGCACTCACGTGCCGGAACGCGATAACCTCGGTGGCTGCGCTTGTCACTTCTGATGAGCCTGTTGAGGATGCCAGGATCGTGTTCAGTGATCTCATAGGGCCCGAAGGCCGCATACCGGCGAGCGCCATAGCGGTCCGTGTCGTCGGCGTGGTTCCTACTCCTGAAGCTGGAGTGGTCTGCGATCCACTGTTCGAGGTGGACGAGTTTGATGTGGACAAAGCTGCCGCGCTGTACGCAAACATCACCATTCCCGGTGGAATACCCGCCGGAACGTATACGGGCACGGTGGAAGTGGTGGTGAACGAGCTGACAGCAGCACAGAACTCGGTGGAAGTGGAGGTTGCAGCAGTAGACCTGCCGGATGTTCATGACTGGAGCTTTGTCATGAACGTCTGGATGAACCCCGCTACCATTGCATACAGGCACTGCGTGGATGTATGGTCGGACAAGCACTTCGCGCTGCTGAAGCCATACATACAGGATCTCGCTGCACACGGCCAGAAGACCGCCGTAGTACCGATATGCTTCCAGCCCTGGGGCCTGCAACTGCGCCAGCCCTGCGCGAGTGCAGTAGTATGGAAGAGACGCGGCGAGAGCTGGGAGTTCGACTTTACAGCGTTTGACACCTACATCGCGCTGCACCACGAGTGCGGCATCGATCGTGCGATTCATTGCTATTCCCCAGTGCAGAGCCCCGGATGCAGCGGCCAGAGCATCATCGAGTATATTGACCTGGATACCGGCAAGAAAGGGCACATGGTGCTTCAAGCCGGTGATGATGAGTACAAGCAGGTGTGGTCGGCTTTCCTTGTGGCCTTGAAAAAGCACCTTGAAGAGAAGAGCTGGCTCAATAAGACCTATATCGCATTCAATGAGAAGTGCGACAAGGTTACCCAGGTGCTGATGACTTTGATCGAGGAATACGCGCCCGATCTCAAAATTGCGGTCACGGCAAGTGAGACGATCAATGTGATCAACCGTATAGATGATCTGTCAGTTTTTGGGTTATTCAACGATCGCGGTATAGCCGTAATGGCGCCTACGGAGCGGCGCGCAATGGGAGTGGCGGACCTCCTGGACCCGAATAACGTGTGCTCGATCACCAAGAGATGTCCAGAGAAGATGACTACCACGTTCTACATCGCCAGCGGGCCGTCTCACCCCAACACATTTGCGTTCTCACCCGTTGTGGAAGCGAGAATGCTCCCGTTCCTGGCTATGCAGGGTGGGTATGACGGTATCCTGAGGTGGGCTTACAACGATTGGCCGGACGATGCCTACGAGGACATGCAGTGGGTGGAACCGTGGGCGGTATCCCCTTCCGGTGACGCTTACCTGGTCTATCCGGGGGAAAAGGGGCCTGTCTCAAGCCTGCGCTGGGAACAACTCCGCGAGGGCATCCAAGACTTCGAGCTGGCGGTAATCGCATCCTCAAACATGCAGACCCCCGATGAGATGGTAGACTACGAGCAGGCCATCACGCTCGCGTGCCGCGATATAGACGGCCGTGTGAAATCCACCGGAGATATTGAGATAGCGAGAAGATTGTTGATCCCTATAGCTGCACATCAGAGTGAGTAGATTAACGTATTTCCTCTCCTGGGGACTTTCGCATTTTCTTTGGAAACGCTGTCGCCTGAGAGGAGAGGATTAAGGTGAGGACGCTCTGTATCTTCGGAGTAACATTGAGTTACTGAGTTACTTCAGCAGCGTGGATTGGACCCGTGTGAGCTTTGGACAGTATGTGTTGTTGCTTCGGTTGCATGCAGCCGAAGCCGGGTCTAAAGGACCCGCAATCACCGATCAATCCTACACGCTGTATGTGCAGAAGAACGCATGACCATCAGGATAGTTGTTGTGCCATCTTGATATGTGCTTATACATTACG
>JAJFTD010000099.1 GCA_021373255.1 bacterium | reverse complement strand
ATTGCTCTGCTCCTGGTTCAAACTCGCCATCCCACTCTCCCAACCAAATCCCGGTAATTTACACAGGTTACATGTTCAACTTTATGATGTAAACTTATACACACAACGGATTGTGATCAGGCTCTGCGCACGAGGCGCGGGGCCTGTATTGCGTCTTATTGCTTTTCACGCTCGATGATCGCATCAGCGATTTCGGAAGCCGTTTTGGCTATAAGATTTGCATCTGTGATGTCACTTGTCGGCTTAGCCACGATGCCGCTGGCGATGACCGCAGTGCACAAGATTCGTAATTCTTTGCCGTTGCCATTCCAGGGATCAGTGAGCATGCCTGATTTCTTGCCTGTTGTCATAGCTGTCTCCTTATTGCTCAGGCGTACCGAGCGCAATAGCTTGGGTATCGTTTATAGTGGGAGCATGGATCAGAACAAGGCGGCTGCTGGATTCAACTCTATAGCCGAGCCGGTATAGCTTTTGGTAAAGCGTGTTTTTCTTTTTGAAGCCGAGCAATACAGCCGCCTGGCTCACATTATTACCTTGCTCCAGCAGAGCATGAACATTAACAATCAAATCTCTATCACTATCTGATATCATCAAGCTTCCTCCGTTGTCCAACCGTTGGACAACAACATTGGGAGTATACCTGTTGTCTAACCGTTTGTCAACACTTTTGTGTAAGTATTGCAATTAGTTTTTTTTCAGGTAGTATTTAGAGTAGATGGTGAGGTGTCCAACTATGCGTCAACAAGCAATCGCGTATCGAGAAGAGCTTGCAGAGTTGATGAGAGAAATTACAGCAACAAAGAGTTATAGGCAATTGGCCAAGGATGCCGGATTAAGCCCATCTACAATTGGCAATATGGTGCTTGGAAGAGTGCCAAGCCGAGACGTGTGCTTGAATGTTGCACATGCCGCCAATATACCAGTTTCGAGAATGCTTGAAGCTGCTGGGTATGATATGCCTGATGCTCTAGAGGCTGTCACCCTGGCCCTGCGTGACGCTAAAAATATGAGCGAATCCAGCAAAGACGAGGTTCTGCGTATCGTGCGGAAATACGTCGAGCAAGACGCCGCTGAGCTGGAAAGACGAAAGAATCAACCCCCGCAATAACAACTCCGTTTTACCCGCTCCGTTGTAACAATGCTGCTGGCATTACAGGCTGATCCACGCCAATGACGTTGTGGGTAGGTAGTAGTGGAGTTGTTTTCAGATTGTTGTGCCGCCAGAGCGGAGCGATGGGCCGCCTCTGCGTGGAAAAAGTTCAGCTTGTCCGTGCCAACCGATCTGATTATATTGAGTGATAAGCTAGGGATAGAAATAATCAGAGAATCATTGCCTGATGATGTGCCAGGCTGGTATCTTGAAACCGAAGTGGCCAAGCGTATATTTATAAACCTGAATCACCCTTATCCCAAAAGGCGATTCACGTTGGCTCACGAGATTGGCCACGCAGCTATGAGCAAAGTTCCTTGCCCGAAGCAGGCACATCGAATGTTCCATATTACTGGGTGTTGGCGGCCGGATTGTCATGAAATATTCTGTGATCGCTTTGCTACAGACGTGCTGATGCCTCGGCCATTGATAATCGAAGCCTGTCAGGAACTGCATCATCCTGACTGGCACGATAAGACTGAAGTGTTGGCAGCTCGGTTCGAGGTGTCAATAGCCGCAATGCGCCGACGGCTGCGTGAGCTAGGGCTGGAGAGTAAGTATCGAAGATACTCAGAGCGGTGTCGTGTGGTGCGCTAAAGTATCACCGATGGTGGTGATATTCGAAATTGATAAGTGCAGAAAGAGAGGGTAAAAGCATGGCTTGGTATTGCTCTAGGTGTAACTTTTCTAATCCAGACAATAATGATAAGTGTTACCAATGCAATACTCCGCGTGGGAATACTGCTTTATCAAACGCACCGCAGTATAAAACCAAGGTTCCTGTTGGTGAGTCAGCTCTAGGTTGTTTTCTAGGTGCTGGCTACGGCATTTGGATGATCCTTATCGGTATAGTTCTGTGTTGCACTGGTATAGGCGCGATAATTGGTATACCACTTATCATCGCTGGTATTGTAATGCCAATCGCGGGTGGTGGCGCAGGTCTAACGTTCGCCGACAAGAAACTTCTGGGACAATGCCCTTATTGCAAGATGCAGATCGAAGCAGGATTGAAACTGCAGAAAGATGGCGGCCTAAACTGTCCAAGTTGCGCCCAACGTGTATTGATTAGGGATGGCAAGTTTATCAAATTAGAAGACGTGTAGCAGGCGCATCAATATAGCTGGATATCCGTTCGAGAGGAGGCAAAAAGAATGAACGCAGTAAGCAGTAGATCTGTAGTAACTTTGGTTCTTGCACTCCTTGTATTCGCAATCACTGTATCTTTGTTGACAGGATGCGGAGGCGGCGGTGGAAATTCAACGCCTGTTGTCCCTGCCGATTCTGAATCTCCTGTGATAAGCAATGTTCGGGTGACTGTTGCGGGCATTCGTCGAATAGATGTAGAAGCAGATATTACTGACAATATTGGACTACAATCATATGAGGCTACTGCGCGAGGCGTAATGAACGGTGTTCCCAACAATATATCAGCACTCTTAGCTCCAAGCGTAGAAGATGCTTCGCATTACACTGGGCAGATTGTCTTGCCATATAATTCGTGGGGCAATGCTGTTGAATGGACAGTGTGTGTGACAGCTTATGACGGGACGAATTTAGCCACATCTGATCCGCGAGTTGTTACGATACAGCCCTAGTAGTTTTGCCTATATTCCGCGCGGAATATAGGCACTAATCACTTTATATGCCGAATCGGATGGCTCATTTTCTGATACATCAGGAGGCCGCAGTCATGCAAGAATTACCCGCCTTTTGGGATGAATCCGGGGCGAAGCTGCATTTGGCGCCCGATCAGCGGAGGCGTCAGCATTCAGCTTGTCAAGTGCAACTCCAGCCTGAAGATGTAAACCCTGCACTACTTATGGCAACTATAGACGGTTACCAGGTCTCTACTGCGCAATGCACGTGCCCCGATTTCGCACGACGGCGCAAGCCCTGTAAGCATATGTATCGCCTCGCTCACGAGATTGGCTATCATACTCTGGAGCCACTAACGCGCGCAAAGAATCAGGTGTTCACGACCATTGAATCTTTGCCAGCGTCGGCACAGAAGTTGTTGAGGGACCTACTATACCTGCACATTTACAAGTTCAATGGGTTATTAGATTACGTCTGTTTATCCGATAACCCAGACATAGTTGAGCTGAGGCGTAGCAACCTTATAAGCATCAGTTCATCTTGCGTAGAGCGGCTTGATATGCGCAAGTGGTTGTGGAAACCACTGACTGATGAACTCTCTGCGCGAGATATACCGTTTAGTCAACTACCGGGCAAGCAGAAGCGCATCGGCCTCCGTATAGATGATAGTAACTCCGATACTACATTCTGCACGATATCGGTCTCGGGAGATCTGTGGGAGTATACCAGAACCATTTATCTAAAACTCCTTAAGCTTCAACCGCGCCTGATGCAGTTAAGGCTAAGGAGTAATTATCACAGAAACCAAAATTAAGTAAGGTCTATATAACAGAGAACGGCAAGAAATAATGAGAGTAGTTATATACACTCGCCGCTCAACCGATCGCCAGGCGGCATCTCCACAAACTCAAGAAACATTCTGTCGCGAATATTGCGAGAAACATGATCATACGGTCGTGCGTGTCTACCACGAAGCTGCTATCACCGGTGCAAGCGAGGTAGAACGCCGCACAGCTCTGCCGGAGCTGGTAGCACTCCTTAAGGATAAGAAGCGTCGCGACTTCGATGGTGTGCTCGTTTGGAAGACAGACCGGTTGATGAGAAATCCCGGTGAGCAGGAGCATCTAATTCAGCTTTTCGACCGACACGGTGTGGAGCTCCTTTCGATTATGGATCCCGTGGATCGCAATACCGCAGCCGGCAGATTCATGGGTCGGGTCATTGCTTCAGCCAACGCATACGAGCGAGAGATCACCGGAGAGAGGATCTACGCCCACCATCTTGCAGCCTTTATGCGAGGTGAATGGGCTGGTGGTCCCAAGAGCATGGGGTTGGCTTGGAACAAGGAAAAGCGGATATTTGAAGCCGACAATCGAGCTGATGATGTTGCCGCAGCTTTCCAGCTCTATGTGCGGCTCAATGGAAATGCTAGCGCCACAGCTCTTGAATTGAATCGCATTGGAATAGCCAGTCCAAGGGGTGGGTTATGGAGCAACGGACCATTGCTTCGCCTATTGCGCAACCCTATGTATCGCCAGATGTTGAGTTACGACGGCCGACGATTACCTGCTCCAGATCGTATTCCTCGCATAGTTTCGGAATCACTTACCCAGCAGGCAGATATCTTGTTGGACCTGTCTCGCCGGCAATTTCACCATTTCTGTGGTCACCAGATTGGATCGCCGCGGACCTACTCTGGAATCCTGTTTTGTTCGGAGTGCGGAGCTGTATTATCATCAAATGGTGCAGTCAATCAAGAGCGAAGGTGGTATGCGGGCTGGCTGTGTTCAATGAAACGAAAGCACGGCGTCTGTGAAAGTAAGCAAGTGAGTGTCCGTTACCTTGACGCCCTGATTGGAAGAGCGATGGGAATACTGGCCAAGCACATAGCCAAGGACGTTGAGAACGCATTGAAGCGCGGCTCAGTAACTGCCAAGCCAGTTAAGAATACCCAGGCGCATAGACAACAGAAGCTCTCAGACATGCGGCGTCGGACTGTTGATCTCTACACACAGGGTTTTATTGATGAAGCTGAGTTTGTGAGTCGAGTGACTGACATCGACGAGAAGATACGAGCTCTATCTGCAGAAGAAGCTAAACAGCCTGCTCCACCGGTCTCGGAAGAAGTAATCCAGGCGCTGCTCAGCATCGCGGAGCATTGGCCGACTGTCCCGGATAACGAAAGGCGAGGGCTCCTGCTTCAGATAGGTGCCGAGATTACGGTCAATACAGGGAAGCCGGATCCACTATGGATTGAAATGCAAACAACTATCTTTCCAAAGCCGATTCGTGTAGAGGGAATCCCGTCAGGTAGGAACATCCGCATCTTATAGTCATGCGCTTCATTAGCTATGATTGGTCGTAGCTTATGAAGCGCAGCAATATAGCAGCTTTCAATCGAGGGAATGATCGAGGCTTCAGGGCAGTATTGAATATCGTAATGCTGCCCTGAAATCAACTAAGGCTCATAATTCATCCACACGCGCTCTACCCGCTTCTGGGCTTCACCCATAGCCCCGGCACCCTGCAATCCAGTTGCGCGGGTCCGGCCGACTGCACTGCAGTTCACCTGCCACTCCATCTGCTGCCAACCCAAGCTATCATAAAGCTCGTTGGGATATCCTGATAACATCGCTTTGCCCTGGATTCCGCGCAGCAGCTCCACGAGCTCCTGGTGGTCCTGCTCTGTCATCTCGTGTCGATAGCCGCCGCACTTGCGGGTAGACGGCACATAGGGTGGGTCAAGATAAAAGAACGTCTCAGGCCGGTCATAGATTCTTATGATCTGCCGAAAATCCCGGCACTCTATTTCAGCTCGAGACAATCGTTCGGCGATCAGCGGCAGCGCGCAGAGTATGTTCCGATATGCGGAGACTTTCTCGACCATTCCTCCGCTCGATGATGTCACGTTGATTCCGAACGACTTCCCGACCAGGCCGCTAAAGCTGAACCTAGCCAGCACAAAGAACCGCCTGGCGCGCTCTGCCGGGCTCGGATCGTCGTTGAGGTGGTCTCTGCAGAACAGGTATTCCTCTCGGCTAAATGGGCTCAGCCAAGCTCGATTGTAAAAGTCAGGAAACAGTGCCGGATCCCGCAATACATGGAAGAAGTTCACCAGGTCCGCGTCCAGGTCATTATAGACTTCTACCGGGCTGGGTTCTTTGCAGATGAGCAGAGAGCCACCGCCGCCGAACGGCTCCACATAGGTGCGATGCTCGGGGAATAATGGAAGCAGCTTCGCGGCCATCGCCTGTTTGCCGCCAAACCATTGTATTGGTGATTTTATACGTGCTGACATAGAGCCTCCTCGCTATCGAACAACCGTTCGTATATTAGCTCGGAAATGCTTCACGAGTCAACACGTAAGGCCTAGAAGATATAATACACGGGGTTAAAATGGCTTTAATGTGCCGAATAGATTCCGTCGAGTAGTTTCCACAACATCAGGAT
>JAJFTD010000087.1 GCA_021373255.1 bacterium | reverse complement strand
CAACCCCCTCCAGCCGAGCCTCCAATTCGCCAGAATTAATCATGTCTTGACAGATTATCACGGAGGTAGCTAGACAATGGCCTCTGACAAGAGCGGCGGGTTGGACGAACGCTTGGCACAAGCACGTGATACCGCACTCATAGACGGAGAAGAGATCATCACCCAAGCCATGGGCGACCAGGGGCAGGCCATAGTGGTCACCAAGTCCCGGGTTCTCATCATCAGAGCAGGTCTTACAGCAACCGGAACTCTGAACGGCCAGCAGATCAATGAATTCCTAGTGGACGATATTACGGGTGTAAACGTCCGCAAGGGTCCGATGGGCGCTGTCATCCAGATATGCACGGAAAACAGGCAGCAGGCTACCCAGGGTGGTCCGCCTCAAAACGTCATTATATTTACTGGCGACCAGCGAGTTAAGAAGTGTGAGGCGCTGGCTTCGAAGATCGAATCTATGCTCGGTAAAACTGTAAACCGAATTCCGGCTGATGGGCCACAGTTGCTCAATGTGATTCAAGAAGCATCGCCGGAGCCTGAAGCACCTGAGGTAAAGGTCTTGCAGGCGGAGAAGACAGAGGCAGTAGAATCAGCCGAACCGGTGGCGGAGGTAGAAAAGCCCGCGCCCAAACGCAGAGGCGGTAGAAAACCTGTGTCACTGGCTGAGGAAATGTTTGCTGAGCTTACCGTTGAGCCATCGCAGCCTGTTCAGGTGCCGGAAGCTGCCGTGCCGGAGGTCGTTGAAGTGACCCCGCCTGCGCCGCCCGAACCCATAATGGTGGTGGCGGAGACTCCGGTCCAGGAAACTGTGGTCGAAGAAGCTGTTGTGGCGATTGAACCTGAGCCGGAACCTGAACCTGAGCCTGAGCCAGTGTCTGGTTATAAGCCGAACCCGAACCTGCCCAAGCCGGTCCGGATAAAGCGTGGGAATTCTTACAGGATGCTTGCGTTACTTGGCGCTCTTGCGGCGATGGTTCTGGTTGGTATGGCAGTCACGGCTCCCATCCGCGAGCCGGTAAACGAACCTAAGGTAGAGGTCAACGTAAGCAAGCTCACGCGAAATCCATCTATGGTTCGCCGTCAGATAACTGCAGTGTCCGATTATCGTGATCAAGTAAAACGACTTCTCGCGGCCTCCAACCAGGAAGCTGCGGCGGTGGCGAAGGCATTGCAGTCGGGTGATACCAAAGCTGCGGCTCAGGCCTCCAGGCTAAACTCAACCGAAACCGCATGGCGAGAGCTGCAAGAGATTGATGCGCCTCCTGGTCTGGCGGGCGCTAAGGACAGCATTATCACCGGAGTGTTCACTCGGAAGAATGCCATTTCCAATGCGGCCACAAGTGGGGCGGTAAGAGCGTCCGATACGCTTGGACGGTTAGCCGAAGGCGATGTGGCGATTCAGCGAGGGACAGATGGCATCGCGAAGATGCTCTCTGACTTGCAGAACCAGCTTTTCGAGCCAGAGAAGTAATTCGCTTAATATCTACAAATTACAGAGGCAGAGCAATGAGTGGTAAATCCGCAAATGCTTTGCCTCTGTTGTTATGTACAGAAGGAAATGTTCAACTCCGGCGCGAACTTATTGTTCGATTATGGACACGATAAATTATCCAGTTATCCCGGTCGTAACTGTATTTCTGACCCGGCACGGGCGCGTAATGCTGCTCAAGCGCAGTGCACGTGTCGGCACCTACCAGGGTGCGTGGGCTGCAGTGAGCGGGTACATTGAAAGACTGCCGCTTCGCCAGGCGTATGTCGAGGTAGAAGAGGAGGCAGGCCTGTCGCAATCAAGCACCGCACTTCGTGGAATCGGCACACCGGTGCCGGTGGAAGATCACAATCTGAACCGAATCTGGATGGTGCATCCATTCTTATTTGAAATCCCTGATGATGCTGAAGTGCGTACGGATTGGGAGACTGAAGAAGTGCGTTGGATTGAGCCGCAGGAGCTAGGTGAGTTAACTACGGTGCCGGGCCTGGACCAAGCGCTGGCGGCGGTATGGCCGGGTTTTGGTGATGACGGGTTCTGGAATGGACTCGCGCAAGTCGCGACCGACACCACCCATGGAGCAACATACCTGGCGCGCCTGGGGCTTGATACCGTTGATGCATATTTGCATCGAGAACATCTGACTTCTGATCAGAGGGCCGTTTCTGCACTGGGTGCGTGCCGTCCATCGATGGGTGTTTTCCCACACATGGCAGCACGGCTTCTATCCGGCAGGGTATCACCCTTGCAGCTATCTACAGAATTTACCCAAGCCACCGCGAAGTCTGCCGAAAACGCATCAGCGATGATTATACCCTACCGTCGTATTCTTACCATCAGCTATTCCGGCGCTGTGTATGACGCGATTGTTTTACGAGCACAAAGTGGTGAACGTTTGGATGTGGTCATTGCCGAGTCGCGGCCTGAGATGGAGGGAGTCACGCTTGCGCAGGATTTATCGGCAAAAGGAATACGGGTCTCTGTGATAACTGATGCCCAATCCGGTGTTTTCACTCAGCAGGTCGATGCCGTGCTGGTAGGATGCGACGCAATTACTGCCGATAATCTGCTGTGGAACAAAACCGGGACCAGCCTAATGGTTCAGGCCGCAAAAGCGAGCAGGATTCCCTGCTTTGCAGTTACTCAGACTCACAAGATAGTTCCCCCAGGTTTTCCGCACTCTTCCGAAGAGCAAGAACCCGACCGGGTAGGCCAGTCCCAGGGCATCAAGTTCCGAAATATCATCTTCGACTCGACCCCTCTGAATTCATTCAATGCCGTGTGCACTGAGCACGGCTTGTTAACTCAGGAGCAATTAACTGAGATTATGACGCAGGTCAGCGGTTTATAGTTTGCATTCCTTCATCACCAATTGTTTCTACCTCTCAAGATACACAGCTCACGCTCAGATTATAAGCACAACGCTGGTAATCTTCCACAGACGACGAGCCTAATCAAGCCATTCAAAGGATCTCAATTCCCCACCGCAGATGATCGGTAATAGCAGAAACCATGTGGATTGCGGCCTCTCGTGCCAACAATCATATATGATGATATTGAATGGCATAGACGTATTTCAATGAGTTATTGAAAGACTGACTTGAAATATAGCATTGACAACCCGAGATTTTCATGTAACAATGCGCATACATAACTAATTGAAGAAGCAAGATATAATCCCATTGAGGGCTCAGGGCTGTAAGTAACTTTAACCGTTTAATTGTCTTTGGCGTTGTGTTGAATCTCTTGATTTTGTTTTTCTATATACTTGCAGTGCATTGGTCGTTTTGGCGGCAGCGTTGGTAGATTCGACAGGACTAGAAATTATCAGTACGAAAGAACCTAGGTACCTAGGTACCTAGCAGGAGTGCAAGACTATGCATATCGACAGAAAATCATATATGCCGAAGTGCATTCAAGTAAAAGAGAACATAATCAAGCAGATCGAAGATGGAATACTGCGGCCTCATGAGAAGCTGATGTCAATTAGAGAGATCGCTTGCACGTGCAATATATGTGAGAGCACTGTCAAAAAAACTCTGGGTGAGCTTGTTCATGACGGGTATATTTATCCCATAAACGGTAAAGGTCATTTCGTATGCGAGCCAAAGAGAAAAGTGAAGACTCTGGCGGTTGTCTTGCCACATCTTTCACTGGTGGCGGAAAAAGGTGGCAATTCAAATGAAGCTCTTTACGATTGCATACCCATCCAGCTTCATTATATCGAGCATGAGGCCTTTGCACGCGGATGGAACGTTCAACTGTATATCTACAACAACAATGCTGAAAAAGCGGTGCAGTGCTTCGAAGACATTCGCCAGGCCAAAGCGGATGGAGCAATCACCTTCTATCCGCCTGATCAGAGTATCAATGCGCTGAACAACCTTCGCGATAGCGGTGTTTCAACGGTATTTATTGACACATACCTTGAGGGACTCGGCATTGGCTATGTGAGTACTGACAACTATGCCGGAGCATACGAAGTTACAAGCAAACTGGTGGAACTCGGTTACGAGAAAGTATTTTATGTGACACATCACCACAAGAATATCCCCATTATGGCGCGCTACCAGGGCTATGCCGATGCCATGCGCGATCATGATATACAGCCCGATGTTGATGTTATCACGGAGACTAAGATACTGGTCGCTTACGAAGGTCATACTCGTGAACTTTACCGGGGAATCGCTAGACGTATGTTCGATGCTTCGAAAAAACCATTTGCGGTCTTCACGGTTTTTCCGTCGATGGCCCATCTGCTTTACAGGGCAATAGAAGATATCGGGTGTGACCCTACTGGTGTGGCTATTGCCTGCTATGACGAGCCTTGGATGTTCCGCGACGATCGAATAACCTTGCTAAAAGTCATCCAGCCGCTCGAGGAGATGGCAAGAAGATGTGTGGATATTGTGGAGCGTGGAGCATCAGATTGTGTTCTTCTTAAGCCGAGAGTAGTCGTTGGCTGGGACGGCAGCGGATGTTCTGTAAACGAGGCATGCGTGAGTTTGACACATTGCGGCAATTAAAAGTGATCAGCCTTTAAATTATCAATCGATATCAATTCGAACAAATTATGGAGGTGTGGGGAATGAAAAGGCGTGGTTTTACACTAATCGAACTGCTCGTTGTGATAGCGATAATCGCTATTCTAGCGGCTATTTTGTTTCCTGTGTTTACTAAGGTAAGGAAAAAAGCTTGGGAGACATCATGCAAAAGCAATATGCGCCAAATCGCAACGGCATTTGTGTTGTACGCAGGAGACTGGAACGGGTGCTATCCCGACCAGACAAGTGTAGATAGTAAATTCTTTAAGTATACGGGTAATTATCCGGCAAGTTGCGGGCTCTGGACAACTAAATTTGCACACAGGTATAGAACTGATGACGGTTCTAAACCCGATGGAATGGCGAAGCCTCTATCTAACTATCTGAAGAGCATTGATATTTTTAAGTGTCCTGCGCAACGTAAGGATCTTAAGGAGTGGATTAACATTCCTGAGCCAGCGGCCAGCACCTATTACTACAAACATGCTTTGTGTACTTATGCAAACTATAAAAAACGTCCTGTAAATCCATCCGTGGCGGTGTATCCATCGAAAGTTGTGATGATATACGAGGAAGCCTGGCATGGTGAATACAATGATCCGCGTATGTGGCAGTATGATATTCCCGATGCGCCCATCAAGTATTTCAACGTAATATTTTTGGATTGTCATGTTGGCAGATGGCCTATGCTCAGAGAGAACAACAACTACGACGGCAACTGGTATTACACCAACAAGAACGTACCCAGCTCAGCCGCTGGTTGGGACATATCCGCTGGTGCATATTAATTTCACATACCTGTATTGCGCGTGATGATCTAATCTTTTGAGGAGGTGATCTACCTAGCCCACATTATTCACCATTACCGAATACTGCAGGCATTAGTGCGGTATTCAGCCTAATCACGAATAATGCGGGCGAGAATGCTCAATCAGCTTTTGTTATTAATGTTGACCTTGTTTGGAAAGGAGAGTAGGAATGAATAAGCTTAGGGAATGCTTCAACTACAAGTCTGGTCTGGTTGCTGTGTGTCTTGCGTTGCTGATTCTATCGGCTGTGTGCTCATACGCCCAGAACCAGAACTTGGTGA
>JAJFTD010000072.1 GCA_021373255.1 bacterium | reverse complement strand
GTCATTGATGGCTTCCCACGCCATCCCACCACCCATCGATCCGTCACCCACTACCGCAGCCACCTTGTAGTGTTCACCGGAAAGGTCCCTGCCGCGCGCTATCCCCAACGCCGCAGATATAGCCGTGCTGGCATGACCCGTAGCAAAGGCATCGTAGAGACTCTCGGATGGTTTCGGGAACCCACTGATTCCACCGGATTTTCTCAGTGATGGAAAAGCGTCGCGTCTATCGGTCAGGATTTTATGAGCGTAGCTCTGGTGACCAACGTCCCACACTATCCTGTCGTGCGGCAGATCCATCACTGACAGCAGGCCCAGCGTCAGTTCCACAACCCCCAGCGAAGCCGCTAGATGGCCGCCATTCGAGCTCACTACATCGAGTATAAAGCCCCTGACCTCTTCCGCCAATATCTTCATCTGTGCATTTGACAGGCATTTCAGGTCGTCGGGCAGATTTAGCGAGTTTAATAGATTTCCATTATTGTTCTTCATAAGCCGTAATAGCTTGTTCCCAGGGCCATGCCGCATGCAAACCACCCGCATGCGGAAGGTTAATTACCCCGGCTTATGGGCAATAACATATGCGTGTGGGCGGAGTGTTTGGGACAGGGAGGTTCCTTAGACCAACCGGGGTAAAATCCCTCAGACAGCCGGAAGCTGATCTGATGGCCTGGCTCCGCCCGATCCTGGCAAGATCGGGCTGATCAGTCTCAAAACGCGAAGAAGCAAGCTACCAGCAAATAAAGAATACCAGGTTTTGGAGAAGAAGAAAAGTCATTAATTGCGCAACATTCGGCTTCTGGTTCGCATATAATGCTGCTGGCGATCGATCTGATGGGAGCAAGCGAGCTCTGGTGAAACGTTGACAAACATCCGCAGGCGACTTACCATTAAATAAGGGGCATTATCTGAAGTAGGATAATGATCTCACACACACGTTATTCACCATAGAGAAGCTATGCGGGCTGATTTTATAGATAGAGATGAATTTGATGAGTACCCGGACACTACAAATGTTCGAGGGGTTGGACCCCGCGGTAACAGTGCCGGAAGATTTGTGCGCGAGGCTGTCGCGGAGCCATTACGAGAACTTCACTGTAGGCTCGGTGTTCCTACCGCGCAAGATCAAGCAGCACTTTTACAATATCTACGCCTACTGCCGGGTATGCGACGACCTTGCGGACGAAACAGGCGATCCAGCTCTATCGCTGCGACTGCTGGAATGGTGGCGAGGGGAACTTCATAAATGTTTTGAAGGAGTGCCTGGGCATCCTGTTTTTCGGGCGTTGTCGGAGACTGTTAAGGCATATGATCTGCCTATGCAGCCTTTCGATGATTTGATCAGCGCGTTCATACAAGATCAGAGCGTTAACCGCTACGAGACTTTTGATCAGCTCTTGGACTACTGCACGCGATCAGCTAACCCCGTCGGAAGAATCATGCTGCACTTGCTCGGATACAGGGACGAGCACAGGCAGCAACTATCCGATTCTACCTGTACAGCCCTTCAACTCGCTAACTTCTGGCAAGACATCGCTGTTGACTACTCCAAAGGGCGCATCTACATCCCTCAGGAAGACATGAAGCGGTTCGGCTATTCAGAGGCAGAGCTTAAAAATGGAATTGTGAATGCGAGCTTCGTGCGAATGATGCGGTTTGAGATAGCAAGGACGCGGGAACTCTTTGAGCGTGGTTCACGCCTCCCACAACTGATCACAGGAATCGGGGCTGCAGATGTAGAGCTGTTCACCAGAGGCGGAATGGCTCTCCTGCGCTCTATCGAGCTGCATAGTTGCAACGTGTTCCGCAAACACATCACAGTGCCCCGGTCGCAGAAGATATGGCTGATGATGAGTTGGGGCGCCAGGCGACTGGCAAACGTAGTTCGCGTGAAAGGATAATTCTCTGAATGAAGATGGCTTCCCAGGGTGAACTCCACCTATCATATAAATACTGCCGCGATGTGGCAAAAAAGCGTGCAGGCAATTTTTATTACTCATTCATTGTGCTTCCACGCGAGAAAAGCGATGCAATGTGCGCCGTGTACGCATTTATGCGTTATTGCGACGACATCGCCGATGATCCTGATGTAGGCCGGGATCGGCAGGCTATGCTGGAAAAGTGGCGATCGTCACTAAATATGAGTATACATGGTGACTACAGCAGCAGCCTCATACTCCCCGCATTCCATGACACAATCAAGAAGTACGGCATTCCACTGGATTATTTTCACCAGCTCATCGACGGCGCAGCAATGGACTTGACCGTAGATACCTATAAGACATTCGAAGATCTCTACAGCTATTGCTACAAGGTGGCATCGGTGGTGGGCCTTGTGTGCATACACATATTCGGATTCGACAGCCCTAATGCCAGGCGTTATGCGGAATACTGCGGGATAGCGTTCCAGTTGACAAACATACTGCGCGATGTCAAAGAAGATGCCGAGCGGGGGCGCATCTATATTCCTGAGGAAGATCTATGGGCATTTCAATACAGCGCGGAGGATCTTTCCAACGGAGTGCGCGACGACAGGTTTTTCAGGTTGATGAAGTTTGAGACACAACGCGCATACGATTACTACAATGCCGCCCTACCGCTGGTACCGATGATCAACGGGTCGGGCAGGCCAGGGCTGTGCGCGATGATCGAGATTTACTCAAGTTTGCTTAACCGGATAGATGAGAACCCGGGTGATGTATTCACGGGCCACGTGTCGCTCCCAAAAGCACAGAAGCTCTCTATTGCGGCAAAGGCACTACTAATGTCTAAAATCAGGGGAGGTCGGCCATATCTGCCACAGTTGCGGTTATAGGTGGGGGCATCGCTGGTCTTGCATGCGCATGCGAACTTGTTGATGCCGGGCTGGATGTAGTTGTCCTCGAAGCGAAGAATTACCTCGGTGGAAGAGCACACTCTTTTCGTGAGAAGGAATCCGGAGCTACTATAGACAACTGCCAGCACGTGCTTCTGGGCTGCTGCTCGGCTGCTAAAAAGTTCCTGGCCAAACTGGGCTCCTCTGCGCTGGTAGATTTCAAGGACGAAGTGCGGATTGTGGATGAATCGGGGGAGGCGCTGTCGGTGAAGGCTTCGCTGCTGCCCGCACCATTGCATTTAGCGCCGTCAATCATCGGCACCAGGTTTATCTCCACACGCGACAAGATCAGCCTCGCGCGCGTGATGGCCGGCATCGCCCGCAGGAACCCCGGCAAGGAGCAGACTGCTCTTGATTATCTACAATCGCTTCGCTGCCCACGAGTGCTGGTCGAACGTGTTATTGAGCCTGTGTTGATCTCCGCTTTGAACGAAGAACTTCACCAGGCATCTGCCAGATATGCCAGAATGGTGCTAACTAAAATCCTGATGGGAAGCCGGAACAGTTGCAAACTCGGCGTACCCAAGGCTCCACTCATGCAAGTAATCGAGGGGCCCGCGCTGAGATACCTCTGTAAGCGGGGTAGGGAAGTGAGAACGTGCGCCAGAGTCGAGAGACTTAATATCGAGGGCGATCACATACGCTCAATAACCCTCGCGGGTGGAGAAGAGCTGGCTTATGACTATTATGTATGCGCAGTGCCGCCGTGGTCACTCACGGAAATGGGGTTTCAGACCCCGGCTGCGGAAGAGATGACGTGGCACCCGATAATCAGCGCACATCTGTTCTATGAAGATGGCAATCTCGATTTCGACCAGGCATGCGTGATGGGCGAGCCGTTCCAGTGGGTGTTCAACAAGTCCGGTGGGTTCGGACAGAAGTTCAACTATGTGCAAACAGTAGCTAGCGCCGCCGACAACTTAATCGGCTTCAGCGCGAATGAGATCATACACCTCGCGGACAAGGCTGTGACTAAAGTGGCAGGACGAAGAAAGCCTGCGCTAAAACGCGCCGTGCTGTACACAGCCAGGCGGGCGACATTCTCAACCACGCCAGGAACCGACGCCATTCGCCCCACCAGCAAAACTCATTTAGGCAATTTATTCCTGGCGGGTGATTGGACCGACACCCATTGGCCTGCCACTATCGAAAGTGCCGTAAGATCAGGCCACACCGCCGCTAAAGCCGTAATCAGCATTGCATAATAAGTATAAAGTGATTCGGCGAAATTCTCCAAACGTGTTATTATGTTATTAATCAAATAGCAAAGGCAAGCTGGAGTGTTTTGACGTGGACGGATACCGTTTCGCCGGATACCGGATGATAGAGTTTCCAGAGGATAACAAGGAAGCTCTTCGAGAGATAGCCGAACGGCTTTCTCCCCACAAAACGAGCATATTGGACAATTGGGTCGATCTCCAGTGTAACGCTTGGGAACCTCCGGGACTTACCCGTAAGGCTTTACGCCATATCTTTGCCGAAATGCTGGATAGCATCTTGCGCTGCCTCGGTATGCGCGACATCGAACAGTGCATGGCTGAGCTCGGAGATGCAGGAAGCAGGCTTGCAGACAGACAATATCCATTTGAAGCACTGATTGTAAGCATTCATTATCTTGAAGAGAGCTACCTGCCGCTGCTCATCAATCCGCCGTCTCCCCGAACTCAGAGCTGGTTCATTGCAATGGACGAATTTCTGCACGCTGCCCTAGCTGCTGTCGCGACTTCATATTTCGAGGCATATCGAAAAGAACTCCTGGATCAGGCGGAAGTCGGGAGAGTTGTGCAGGAGGGTCTGCTTGCAGATATACCCAAACGTGCCGTTGATCTTGATATTGCCCACGTCTACATATCGGCGCGCGAAAGAGCTCAATTGGGTGGAGATTTCCTCGACTTCTTTACACTCGATGGCAACAGCGCGGCGTTCGTAATCGGTGATCTCTCAGGGCATGGGCTGGAAGCAGTGGCTGACTCGGTGATGCTGCGTTCCCTTTTCAGGGGCTTCATGCGTGAAAACCCCGACCTTACCGACGCGATGGCTCGTGTGAACCGTGTGCTTGCGGCTGAACTCAAGCCCGGCCAGTTCGCCACTGCCCTTGCGCTGCACTACGACCATTCGGGGAAAGTAGAACTGGTAAGTGCCGGTCACCCTTATCCGATCCTTGGCGATACGGGGTGCCGGTTGGTGGCAGCAAGCGGAATGGCACTTGCGGTGGATGAGCAGACCAGCTATAGCTCAACGGAGTGTGAACTCAAGCCGGGAGGTGTGCTGGTAGCATATACAGACGGATTGATAGAGGCTCGAAAAGGACGGGGTGAGCAGTTTGGTGAAGCAAGGGCGCTGGAAGCGGTAACGGAAGCTCAAAATACCTCAGCTCGCTCAATCGTTGAGCATCTGGTGGACAAGTCCCTGCGTCACGCCGGAGGAAAGTTTGCCGATGACGTAGCCGTGCTTGTGATCAAACGCCGCAAGAAAGTTTAGATTCGTGCGTGAACAAGCCCAATTGTGCAGCATGATCAGCCTGCCGCCAACAGAGACTCGGCACATCACGCAGAGCCACATCTATATCCATAGTCGTCCCCAAACAGCTCCACAAAAGATATTGAGCAGTAGTTAGCGCCATTTTGGGGCTGTTATTTGTCTTGCTAAGGTGCGCCAGCCACACAGAAATGAGCTTGCCTGAGTCCGCAAGGTCCAATAGCAGCCCGGAAGCAGTATCGTTGGAGATATGACCTCTCTCGCCTGCGATGCGCTTCTTTAGATACCAGGGGTAGGGTCCCTTGAGCAGCATCTCCTCATCGTGATTAGATTCCAATATCAGTAAATCGGCCGCGGCTGCTTCATCTCGTATCCTCGGGGTGAGTATCCCTGTGTCCGTTGCGCTCACAACGGTGGCAGAATTAGAAGATATCGCATATCCCACTGGCTGAGCAGCGTCGTGCGACACCGGGAACGGCCTGACCAGCAGCTCTCCCACGGTCATCTCCTCGTCCACATCCAGCACCCGCGTCGGCACGTTTTCCGCATCACTAATTCGCTGAAGCGTAAGCGCATTTCCAACCAGCGGCACTCTATACCGCCGCGCTATTCGCACCGCACCCGCGATATGATCGGAATGCTCATGCGTAATAAGAATACCCGAGAGATCAGCCGGGTCCACTCCAACATCACCCAGCGCCGCCACAATCCGCCGAATGCCAATGCCCGCGTCTATAAGCAGCGCAGTATTGTCGTCTCGAACCAATATACAATTGCCGGAGCTTCCGCTCGCGAGTGAATTTACTACAAGTGCCACGGGTATATTATAACGCCTTCAGGAATTCATCAATAGTCAGTTCAGCCCGTGCAATAAGGCTTCGCAGAGTGCCACGGGCTACCTCAGAATGGTCCGGCACAGACAATGTGGCAATCGATCCTCGCTTTGTGGGGATGATATGACTACCTTGCCTTCGTGCTACTTCCCACCCAAGCCTCTCAAATGCCTTGATAACTTCTCGTGGCTTCAGAATCGGCACCGGCGGCATCAGGCGGCAACCTCGATCTGGCGAGTTTCTATAGTGAGAGGAAGCCCTTTCTCTGCGCGAACCTCAAGGCAAGCTTTAATGGCTTCACGGATATTCAACTCAGCTTCCTCTTTAGTTCTGCCCTGACTCACACATCCGGGGATGGCGGGGCACTCGGCAATGACCATTCCATCCTCATCCTGGGTCAATGTTATTATGAACTTCATGGAAAAGCCTGCCTCCAATCTTTGTCACGATATTTAACGCGCGCTCCAAGCGCACCGTCACATACGTTTATTATACCACCTCACAAAAAGACGTTGGGGGCACGAGTCACCCCACGCCCCCAACCATCAAACCATTCAACTATCAGACTATCAAACCAGCCTAATCCTTCTTCCGAGCCGCCTCCGCGATAAGTCCGCGGCCGATCTCGTCGCGCTGGATCTGGTTGGTGCCTTCGTAGATCTGGGTGATCTTGGCGTCACGCATCATTTTCTCGACCGGATACTCCTTCATATAGCCGTATCCGCCGAAGACCTGCACAGCGTTGGTGGTAACTTCCATCGCAACGTCGGATGCAAAGCACTTGGACATCGCCGAGGCAACGGTTACCTTTTCGTCCGGCTTGGAATCGATCCAGCGGGCCGTGCTGTATACAAGCGCGCGGGCTGCTTCCACCTTCATTGCCATATCGGCGAGCATGAACCTCAGTCCCTGGAACGCGGATATCGGCTGACCGAACTGCACGCGCTCGCGTGAATAGTTGATAGAAAGATCAAGAGCACCTGCGGCAATACCCAGGGCCTGGGCGGCTACACCCGGGCGGGATTGATCGAAAGTTTTCATTGCAGTGAAGAACCCTGTGCCTCGGCGGCCGATCATATTTTCCTTGGGTACACGGCAGTCCTGGAAGATCAGCTCGCTGGTCGCGGACGCGCGAATACCCATCTTATTTTCCTTCTTGCCGAATGTGAACCCCTCGGTACCCTTCTCGACTACGAAGCAGGATACGCCTCTCGGGCCCCTGTCAGGATCGGTCACAGCAAAGACGGAATAAATGTCAGCCTCACCACCGTTGGTGATCCACTGCTTGGTGCCGTTGATAATAAAATAATCGCCATCTTCGACCGCGCGGGTCTGCATACCGGCAACGTCGGAACCAGCATTGGCTTCGGTAAGACCGAACGCCGCTACGGTGCCGTCTGCTATGCGGGTCAGCCATCTCTGCTTCTGTTCATGTGAAGCAGATACGAGGATCGGAAACGTTCCAAGCCCTGTCGCAGCAAACGCGAGCGAAATACCACCGTCAACCTTCGACAGCTCTTCGGTGACGACACACATATTCATAATGGCGCTGTCGCCAGCCATCCCGCCATACTCATCAGGAATGAACACCCTGAATAGGTCAGCCTCGGCTATAGCCTTGACTATCTCCCATGGGAACTCTCCTGTTTCATCGTGATGAGCGCTCACGGGCTTGATCTTTTTCTGGGCGATCTCCCGCGCCACGTCTTTCATGAATATCTGTTCTTCAGTCAAAAAATAGTCCATTATGTATTGTCCCTCCTGCGTGCGGGGCCGAACGGCCAGTTGTTGAGTCCGTACGCCAATAACGGCACGGGTTGTCGGCCCGCGCCAGCGTGCAAATTCAGTATTCTACAGCTAATCGCAGAGTTCCTTCTTGAGCCAAGTTGACCGCTGAGCCGATGCTGGTCTAAAATGCATATAGACATATGCCGAAAGGATAGCATCACCTGTCATGAAAATCAAAGTAATTGCCTGCGAAGCCCTTACTCGTGAGATTCGGCTGGCCAGCGCAAGAAGCCCGCACGTTATAGACATCGAATACCTCGCATTCGGACTGCATAATACACCCGACGACCTTCGCAAGACAATACAGGAAAAAATCGACGCTTCAGAAGGGCAGGGGTATGACTGCATCGTTCTCGGGTACGGTCTATGCAGCCGCGGCACGGCTAATATCCAGGCGCGGTCCATTCCGATAGTAATCCCTCGCGCCCACGACTGCATCACATTCTTCCTCGGGTCACGCGCACGTTATGACGAAGAGTTCTCTACCCACCCCGGCACTTACTACTACAGCCCAGGCTGGATAGAACGCAAAGAAGGCGATGTACAGCAGGGGCTCATAGAAGATGTCCAGGCACGTGCCTATGAGGACAAGTATAGAGAATACGTAGAAAAATACGGCGAGGACAATGCGAAGTTTCTCATCGAACAGGAGCAGCAGTGGTATCAACACTATACCCGCGCTGCATTCATCAATATGGACCTCGGCGACGTGGCTGCATATCGCAAATTCACCCAGGATCTCGCCAATGACCGTGGCTGGGAATACTCCGAGATACAAGGAGATGTGTCGCTCCTGCAGCGACTGGCAAATGGCGACTGGGCAGATGATGCGTTCCTCAAGATCGAGCCAGGGCAGAAGATAACAGAATCGTTTGATCCGAAAGTGTTGAAGGCGGAATAAGCCAAGTTATGCGTTAATGTGTTTTGCGTTGCGCGTTGCTTGATCCCGTTCACATTGTGCATCCGGCGGATGCAACATCCTGATGCCGCACCAACTTGCGTTATCTCTTCGTCCCTTTTCGCATTTTCGCTCCTTCGCGCTGTCGCGATTAAATGAACTTTAGCTTCTCTGCCTTACAGCTTCATACATAATCACGCTCGCGGCTACGGCTATATTCAGTGAATTGATCTTGCCGAGCATGGGGATACGCACAACAGAGTCGGCCTGGTTTCGCACGGTATCAGATATACCAGTGTGCTCGTTACCGACTATTATCATCGTCGGCTTGGTGAAATCGATTTGGGTATAATAGGTATCTGACCTTGCGGAAGTGGCAATTATCTGCAGCCCTGCCGCGTGTGCTTCTTCTATCGCCTTGCCGGAATCACGGAACGGGCATATCGGCACCGTAAACACAGCACCCCGGGAGCCCCTGACGACACGCCTGCTGAATGGGTCGGTTGTATCTGCAGTGAGCACCACCCCTGTTACTCCCGAAGCATCCGTAGATCGAAGCAGCATACCGAGGTTATCAGCATTCTCACAGCTCTCCACCATCTGGACAAGTGGAGTTATACCCGAAATAGCATCTTGAAGTGACGCCACCCGCCGCTCTACTATTGCCAGGCACTCAGGAGTAGGCTTGGCTTCGAGCATTTTTGCCAGCAGACCTTCCGTGGAGATGAACACATCGACCCCTGCCCCCGCTGCGCGTTCCAGCAAGACTTGCGCCGCTGGTGACGCCGCGAACTTGTCGGTAAAGATAACCGAGTCCACTTTCCCGCCGTAATCAAATGCGCGCCTTACCAGTTCTTCGCCTTCGGCAAAGAACCGGCTGTTACGCCGTCGGCCATCTTCAGCCGTGAGTTCTTTAAGGAGCTTTATAATGGGGTCTTTTTGTCCAGTAATTTTCTGCATAGCAAGAGGTAGTCTACTGTAGCGAAAAGCCGTTGTCAAGAACCAAGCAGACATCTTAAGGACGCTTGCTATCCTCAGTTGTCGCCAGGTGGTCACCAGGTTTGCACATATTCACCCCTGGGTAACAATGGCGAGGGCACGCAGTGCGTGGAGAGCCTTTCTCTCTCGTCTCCTGCCCGATTCACTTCCCATTTTCTGAGGAGGCATGAAGATGCGATTCTTATTGTTGGTTTTCGCACTCACTCTCGCATGTGCGGCAGCCGCCACAGCAGCCGAGCCTTGCCCAACAGGCAGCACCGTTGCACCATCGGGAGCCGGACCCTCCGTCTCTCCACCTGTGATGATACCGGCTGGGCAGCAGGTCTCCGAATCGTGCTTGAGGAGCAATCTCAACCTCTCGACGAGCCAGATTGCGGACCTCCGGTCACAGGGCTTTTCCGACTCGGATATTGCAATGATCGGAGCCATAGCAAAAAGGTCCAACCGCCCCGTCGGTGAGGTCGCTGCCGCATACAGGAGCAACCCGAACTGGAGCAGTGTATCGCAGCAGTTCAACGTCTCTCTGTCCGATGCAAACGTCCTTGCCACCAGTTGCTTTGTACCCCAGTCGGCACTATACGGCGCTGGGCCAGCAATGCCGGTGGTAATGTATGACTACAACGGCAACGTGCTACTTACTTGGGATGAGGTACAGAGATATTACGCCCAAGGCTATGACTGGATGGACATTGCCGTGGCCGCCAACATTTCCCGGGAAAGCGGGTATCCGATCAGCATGGCACTGATGGATATTCAGAGGGGGGTAACCTGGCGCGAACTGGCTATGCGGCAGGCAGTCCCACCGTCACGGGCATTCAACTTGTCTACATTCCCATTCCCGCGCAGGAGCACCTATTCCGACAGTGCGCAGGAGCAGCGAATGCAGACCATAGAGAGGTACCAGGTTCCGGTATCCACTAACGTGCCGGCGACCACACCTCCGCCAACAATGATGACACCCGCCCCCATACAGACAATGCCCGATAGCACTATGAACCAATAAGAAATATCTGCAGCCGGAGAGCGAGAATGCTCAGCTCTCCGGCTCTTTTATTGTAGCTACAAGAACTTTCAGAGCAAGCAGCGTCCACAAGAACACAGCACATGTAGCCGCCGCAACCACTCCGGAGTCATTAAAAACGAATGCTGCCACCGAACCTATGCATATCGCCGCCGCCGCCGCTGTCTCTTCTCTGGATAACAGCTTTCCACCAACACGCCGCCGGGACCAATAGCAGAGCACCACCGAACCCAACACGCTCAGCCCAAGAAGCCGACTCCACAAGCTGGTGGATACCAGCATAAAATTAAGTGCGATCTTGCGTTCAGCCACGACCAGCAGGCCACCGGCGTCACCACCCACCGCCATTTCCGCTGCGCGACCTACGTGCGACTGTCCAGCCCCCCCTCGCAACACATCCGCACCCATCAATCCGCCGACAACCAGAGCCGTGAGCAGCACAATCACCAATATACTCTTAGCATTAGGCCGCCAACCATGCATCGCCAGCACCATCGCAGCCATCGCGGGAGCTGCCGAAAGCGCTCCACCGAAGTTGGCGCCGAGAGCAGGGGCACCTATAGAGAAAAACACCACTATCGAGAGCATCAACACGATAACCGTTCCCGCCAAGCCCCGAATTCGTCCTCCTGACAGCAGCACTCCCATACCAGCAAGAGCGGCACCGATCATTGTGCCCATAAGCTCATTGCCGATGCCATAATACCTGGCTCCCTCGATAATCCCATAACCTGCGATTGAGGACGAGATCAGCGGTGCGCCCCGCAGCAGATCAACCACAAGGCTGGCTACCGTGAGTACACACAACCAAACAAACGCACGCTGTGGAGAGCCAAAAGCAAGCCTGCATACTGTCAACACCAGCAGCGTAAGCGTAATCAGCAGCAGCACCGCGCCAACCAAGCCACCTGAATAGATAAGTGGCAGGTATAGCATTATCATAGGCAGTGCGGCAGGGATCAAAGCACCCCAAGCTGCAAGCGTTTTGATCGATCTCGGAACCGCCAGCAGCACGATAAGTGTCACCAAAGCAACCATTACCGACTGCACCACGCTGGCCCCGCGCATGGCAACCTGCCTCTGACCCTGTGTGCTTGCTCGAAGATTCAAATCCAGCAAACGCCCGGCAACATCGTACCCCGGCACCCGCGCCATTGGCCGGCCAATCATTTCCAGCGGTTGTTTTACATTAAAAAGGGAAAGCACAGTGGGTGTGACATCTGCGATTGTGACAACCCCAGCACGACGCGTGGAAGGCGATGTAAGCAAACCCTCGCCAAACCCAGGCCCACAAGTGATTATAGGAGCCATTCGCTCGGCATCGATCTCACTAAACGAACGGGGGTTCGGAGACAGAACAATGAGAACATCTTTATTAAAGTCGAGTTTTCCTGATAGCCGGCCGATGAGGTCATCCAGACCACGCGCTGCCCTGTGCCTGATGATAAAGGCCTGATCATCACTGCAGGACTGTGCATAATTATCTGCTCGCAAAGTGTCGCCAAAGTCTATTACTATGAACATGCTCTGATCATACACACGGTCAAACCGGCTCATAATTGCAGGAATGTTAGCTCGCAGACCATAGGCCGATTGAGGGTCCGGCACAGATAGTTCTTTGGAGTCCACGTCGCCGAAGTCAACCGTCCCATTTGCATCCATAACAATTGCCACTGCTTCGCGATGTGGTAAACCGGGGATGTCTGAGTTACCGATAATAGCAGTTCGAATACCAGCCCCATGCAGTGTTGTCCCAAGCAAGCCCGGTACCGCTCGGTATGATGCCTGGACATTCGCCCGCTGCATCTTGCTGATCTCCATGTGAAGCACTTCGGCTTTGTCCGCAAGGTGACCCGTCCTGCATGTATAAACTGACCCTGCCGGCACTCCCTCGAACTCAGAGGCATGACCTGCCGCTCGGCGCGTTTCGACACCACCAATAGCAAGCGCGCCCGCACCGATCGTCACACAACCCGGCTCCATACCGGGGGCTTCAACAGGCTCGATATCCTTAGTAGGTCGCCCAGTACGCACATTCGCTAACGCCGCTGATCCGGTTTTCAACAACCTGGCAAGATTAGGAAGATCAGGGTCCGCAATGTCTCTGATGCTTGTCCCACCTGCAATGACAAGGACCACTCGCCTCCCGTCCGCACTTGATGCACGAGCTGTAGCACAAAGCAGAATCGCCAGCATAGATAAAAGAACAGTTTTTATTGACATACGCAGTGTTGACCTAGCTAAAATGCCGTTCAATTGGCCTAAACGAATGGTGTTGCTATAGGGTTTGAAAGTCATAAGGTTATAAGGTTGGGAAATGGGATCTCCTGATCCCACACCTATTACTCATGAGCACACGTTATGGCATCAGAGATGCCACTTGGTCAATGCGGGCCAGATCAGAGATCTGCCCGAACTATATGCCATCTCTTCCCAACCATCAAACCATCAAGCGATCAAACTATCAGACTTTTTTAGCCTTATATTACAGTTCCTCGGCTATGCTGAGAAGCTCTACCTTGAAGTGCAGCGTGGAATTCGGCGGGATTGTGCCCATATCCTGGTCGCCATAACCTAGACTTGCAGGAATTATCAACTCTCGAGTACCACCAGCTTTCATACCCTGCAGACCTTCGTCCCATCCCTTGATTACCGTTCCGGCTCCCACTTCGAACGTGAATGGTCCCGCGCCTGGCTTCTTTGAAGTATCGAACACTGTGCCATCATCCAGCCAGCCCTTGTAATGGACCGTCACAGTGTCACCCTTCTTCACAGCCGGACCTTTGCCGACTTTCTCATCTTTGTATTGCAAACCCGAAGCAGTTTTCGTAAAGCCCTTATCTGACTTTGTCGTGACTTCGGGTCTCGTTGCCGGAGCAGGCTTGTCATTTGCTGCAGAAACCGGCTTAGACTTTGCAGCTGTAGTAGTCTTCGTGCGTGCACACCCTACAATAACAATCAGGACGGCTGCAGAAAGAAGTATAGCAAGGAAAGTTCTCATCAATTCAGTTTCCTTTCGGATATTTGAAGAGCATGTTACCTCGCACCATGCTTGGCGTCAAGTTTGCCAAGGGCTTGAGCGCATTGGTATAATCAAAAGAAGAGTGTTTTTAGGTAATAAGCCGCTTTGGGCGGCGAAAGGTTTGAGAGTTATGGTCAGAGTAGGGATTATTGGTGCCTCAGGTTACGCAGGAGGCGAGCTTGTACGGTATTTATTGATGCATCCAAAAGTCGAGATCACATATCTTGCTTCGGGAACATATGAGGGACGACCTCTATCCGACGCATATCCAAGCTTTCTTGGGCAGAACCTGCCGCTTTGCGAGAAATATGACGCCAAACATGCGCTGGAAAAGGCAGATTTCTTCTTCCAAGCGCAAGGTAACGGCATTGGAATGAAAGTCGCACCGGAACTAATAAGCAACGGCAGAAAACTTATAGATATCCCGGCCGATTTCCGCCTCAAAGACCTGAACCAGCACAAGAAGTTTTACGCAATGAACCATACTGCGCCAGAACTGGTGGCAGAATCGGTATATGCAATCAGTGAACTGCATCCCAAGGAGATCGCTAAAGCGCGATTAGTTGCTAATCCCGGTTGCTACGCGACCAGTGCGATATTAGCCCTTGCGCCATTGATGAAGCAAAAGCAGATATGTCTTGGATCAGTGATCGTGGACTCCAAGTCGGGCGTGTCAGGAGCTGGACGCTCCAAATTAGAAGTGTCCGGTCTGTTCTGTGAAGTTAACGAGGGTATAAAAGCCTACGGCGTTACAACTCACAGGCACACACCCGAGATAGAGCAGGAGCTTACCCTCCTCGCCGGTGAGCAAGTGACATTGAATTTCACTCCTCACCTGATCCCAATGAACCGGGGTATACTCTCTACGGCTTACGCAAGCGCAGGGCAGGGGAAGACACTTCCGTCGGCTAGCGAGATGGTGGAGCTTTATAAAGAATTTTACGCAGGCAAACCATTCATGCAGGTGCTTGATTGCGGAAAGCAACCCTGTACCAAAAATGTGCTCGGCACCAATTTCTGCCACATCGGCGTGGTGGTGGACGAACGCACGAATAGAATAATCGTGACTTGCGCAATCGACAATATGGGAAAAGGTGCTGCAGGTCAGGCAGTACAAAATATGAACCTCATGTTAGGTTTCGATGAGACCACAGGGCTTATGAGCCCGGCGGTTTACCCTTAGTAAGGAAATTTGCCTTAATTAAATAAGAGGAGTCAGGGATGAAGCAGATATATGGAGCGGTAACGGCAGCAAAAGGATTCACTGCAGCAGGAGTACGATGCGGAATCAAGGAAAAGGGCACTGATCTAGCCCTAATATATTCCGAGGTAGAATGCTCCGCCGCGGCTGTATTTACAACAAATGTCTTTAAGGCGGCATCTGTCGTTAAGAATTTAGAGACCATAAAAGCTGGGCGTGGGCGTGCCATCATCGCAAACAGCGGAAACGCAAACGCGTGTACTGGCGAAAAGGGTCTAAAAGATGTTGATTATATCAGAAAGTTCACAGCAGATCTGCTAAACATCCCTGTAAACCAGGTTTTCACCGCCTCCACCGGCATCATAGGCCAGCCGATGCCTATGGACAAAATGGATGTTGGAATAATGGACGCGGTAGCCGAGCTCGACGAGAACGGTGGCGATGCGGCCTCATTAGCCATTATGACCACTGACACGCGGCCGAAGACCTCGGCATATGAGTTCGAGATCGGCGGCGTACCTGTCCGAATCGGCGCAATGTGCAAAGGTGCAGGCATGATCTGCCCTAATATGGCCACGATGCTTTGTTTTATTACCACCGATGCTAAAATCAGCGCCGGACTAATGCAAAAGTGCTTGACTGCTGCAGTCGACCGCAGCCTTAACAGCCTTTCAATCGACGGCGATATGAGCACTAATGACTCCGTGATTATGCTAGCCAATGGAAAATCAGGCTGCCCGGAGATAATTGAAGATACCCCTGAGCACCTGCTTTTCGAAAAAGCGCTCGCTCAGGTGTGCCTGGAACTTGCACAAGCCATCGCACGAGACGGTGAAGGCGCTACCAAGTATGTAGAGGTGCACTTAGTAAACGCTGCCAGTTATCAAGACGCTAAAGCTGCCGCGATGAAAGTGGCGAATTCGCCGCTTGTAAAAACCGCCATATTTGGCCAGGACCCGAACTGGGGCCGCGTATTATGCGCCGCAGGAGGATCGGGAGCGAGCATTATTCCTGGGAAAACATCCCTATATTTCGGTGATGTAAAGATAGTCGAGAATGGTGAGCCTATCAAACTAGATCCTGAGGTCGCGCGCAAGCCTATGCTGGAGAAAGATCTACGCATCACCATCGACCTGGGATTAGGCTCGGAAAGCGCCACCGCATTTACTTGCGACTTTTCCTATGAATACGTGAAGATCAATGCCGAATATCACACGTAGAATGGAACCAGGCCGCCTTATCTGTCCGTAGTGAGAAGGGTAGCAGAGGAGAATTTTATGAGCGGGATTCGGACTATTATCACGTTGATATTGGCTGTGCTCGCTTATTCGCCTTGCCTAGCGGAACCCCTACCATACCAGGCAGATCAAGCAGCATTACAGGAAGCATTCAAAGACGCGAATATAGTGGATCTGAGGACTAGTAAGGTCTCCTCAGTAGTTTCACTGCGAGATGTAGTAAAAATCCCAGCCCCAAACGAACAAGTGTTCGTAAAGATATTCAAACGAAATGCGCTGCCGGATGTGCTAAAACCATATCTTGAAGATCCCCAAATCAGCGGAGTCACTATCTGCAACAAATACATCGCAATCATCGATACCGAGTTTGGTGCTGAGTATGATGATGTTCTCAAGCACGAGCTGGTACATGCATATATAAGCATGGCAGCCCCCGGTCCACTACCTTTTTGGTTCCAGGAGGGTAGTGCTGTCCACTTTTCCACGGACAAAGCTAAAAAGTTCTATGGTCAGCCCTCGAAGGATCAGGTGGGTGTCATGATCGGCAAGACGGTTGAAATCAGCGACACTTACAAACAAAAACTTCAGAGCTTCCATTTCCTAATCGAGAAGGTGGGTAACAAGAAGTTTAGCCAGTGGTACAAAAACGCTGTGATGACCGGGGTAGTAGACCCGCGTTCGTTGCTTGGGATTGATTCTGAAGAGCCGATGAAGCCAGTGGCTAAAAAGCGCCCGTTCCCCTTATGGATCGCTGGATTTATTGCTGTTGTGATTATAGGAGTAGTCGTTGCAGGGTTCTACGCCGCACGGCGTGAGCAAGAATACCAGTAAACCCCGCAGGGTATGTACAAAAAGAACCCCGCCTGCATATTCGCCGGCGGGCCGCTAATTAGAGCTCAACGCTCATTAAGCGGGTATAAGCCACAACACTTTAAGGAAGGAGAAAAAGAATTTCATCTGGGATACATTCCTGCAAGATTAGTACCACTCCCAGCATTTCTGCTGAGCTTGAGGAGCATTTCCCCGACAAAATCATTATCGGAGGGGATCATCGCGTTCTTCAGTGAGATTGTGCAGATTACTAAAATCGCAATCCATAGCACTAGCTAAAAATATTTTATTTTTTCTGCTCATGGCCTAAAGACAAGTCCGGAGCACGCCAATAATCAGTATAGACAATAAGGTCAAAGATAAAGGCAAACTCTTCGAAAGAGGGGGACGCAAAGCCTACAGGACTAAATTCCGCATGGTCGGAACAAGTCGGCTGGGTTGCCGTTTCCAAACTTCGTGGCGTTTGCCTTTTTGCGTGTCTGGCGCTATTATTGATGCATACCCACGGGGCAAGGTAAGATACAGGGGGATGTAAAAATGAAGATCTCTCACGTGGAATCAGGTAAAGCGTCGATGGGCACTGGTGCCGCTCAAGGTAGGATACTGCCAGAGAACCGGCCCAGGGGATCAGTTGCGTCCAAGACTAATGGAAGCAAACAACTTTCTCCGCTGGAACAGGGGATGGTTGTGGCGGAATCAGCATTGGCTGATGTTCCTGATATCAGGGAGGACGTGGTAAACGACCTCAAGGAACGAATCAGCAAAGGCGAATACAAGATTAATGGCAAAGAAGTCGCCGACATGATGCTCAGACGACTCAATGCCGACAGAATACGGTAGACTGGTGTCTGTATGTTAGATAGCCAGGACGCTGTTCCAATGCGCCCTGGCTTTTTGCACGCCTGCTCGAAGGAGTTATGGCGGGTTGCATCTAATTCATGCGTGTAAAATCAGCAGGCGGGTGAGAATGGGAAAGATTCTAGCGGTTGTTAATCAAAAAGGTGGAGTTGGCAAAACTACTACCGCAGTTAACCTGGCGGCATGCCTGGGTGTGGCTGGAAAACGAGTATTACTCGTGGACACCGACCCACAGGGAAATGCGACCAGTGGTGTTGGGGTAGTCAAAGTCGATCTCGACCAGTGCATCTATGATGTCCTGATAAATGACGAGCCGATCGAGCAGGTGATAGTAAAAACAAATACACCTGGACTGGATTTGGTACCAGCAAAGTTGGACCTCGCGGGCGCAGACATCGAATTGATGTCTATGATGTCCCGAGAAACCAAACTCAAGCAGGCATTAGCTCGCATTCAGGATAACTACGATTTCATTATCATCGACTGTCCTCCATCACTTGGACTACTTACTGTAAATGTACTGGCTGCTGCCGGCTACATAATCTTGCCAATTCAGTGTGAGTATTATGCTTTAGAGGGTCTTAGCCAACTTTTGAGAACAGTTGAGTTGGTAAGGCAGCACCTTAATCCCAATCTAGAGATTGCAAAGGTGCTGTTGACTATGTTTGATTACAGGACCAATCTCTCACAGCAAGTAGTTGATGAAGTCCGAAGATTCTTTGGGGAAAAAGTATCCCCTGTGCTGGTGCCAAGAAATGTAAGACTTAGCGAGGCACCAAGTCATGGCAAGCCTATTATTAGCTACGACGAAAAGTCTAAAGGTGCTGAGGCATATTCAAAGTTTGCGGCGGAGGTGATCCAGTTTGGAGAAGAAAGCTCTCGGTAGAGGTCTCGGTGCATTAATTCCCGGGGTTGAGAAAGTAGAGCAGCAGCAGGGCACTGAGGTCGAAGTAGCGCGCGTCAGCTTCAACCCTTACCAGCCGCGTATCTCGATGAATGATGAGAAGCTTCAAGATCTCATCAACTCAGTCCGAGTGCACGGAGTTCTACAGCCCATTGTTGTGCGATCCAAGGGTGATGGTGACTACGAACTAGTTGCCGGTGAGCGACGTCTTCGTGCAGCTATGGCTGCCGGATTAAGCAGAATACCCGCAGTAATTCGTGAACTCACAAATGAACAGAGCCTGCAAGTCGCTCTAATCGAGAATATACAGCGCGAAGACATCAATCCACTGGACGCTGCCATCGCATATAAACGATTAGCTGATGAGTTTGGAATGTCACAAGAAGATATGGCCTTTGGCCTGGGGAAGAGTCGTTCCACAGTTGCCAACACCATGAGACTACTTAATCTGCCTCAAGAAGTACGTGATCACCTAAAGCAAGGTAGAATTAGCGAGGGTCATGCTAGAGCTATCTTATCAGTTGATGGTGAAGGCAATCAGATTGAATGTTGCAGAAGAATAGTAGGCGCTGGGCTTTCTGTGCGTGATTCCGAAAAACTTGCACGTGATTGGTCAAAGGAACAATCGAGTCGTTCCATACGTCAGAATGTTTCACGTGAAACAACTCCCGCGCTTGAAGATCCAAATATCCTCGATATCGAAGCTCGCCTTCGTCAAGTATTTGGCACTAAGGTCCGTCTTGTCAAGAACAAAGATCGCGGTCGTCTTGAGATTGAGTTTTATACAGAAGATGACCTGGACCGTATACTCATGCTCCTTACAGGTGGCTAACTCCTACATTCTTCTATATCTTCAAATCCTATAGATCTTCTTACAAGCATCTGATGCTCAAATTTATCAAAGTTTTGCATCAGATGCTTTTTCAATAGATCCCTGCATCATTAAGCCCACATTACTACCCTCCCAATTTCCTTACACTCTTTCTGCACCTTTCCCTGCTTTCCTTTCTACAACTAAACCATGATTGTCTATATGTTTCTCCTTTACTTATAAATGCAAGCAGCTACTCAATTTTAAAGGAGAATAGTATCCTGCATAGAAGATGCGGAGTGTTGGTGTACATCGCATTTTATCTCTTTCCTTTCTCTTAGTTAAATAATGATATCTGCTTTATGTGAGTACAGCCATTCCATCTCCCCAATATTTGTTGTTGTACTATTACCACCTATTTCTTTTCGCCATTTCTCTTTTCATTGTATCTATCCAAGCTACATTTCGATCTTTTCTGCTTTAATCTTTTCCATCTTCCTTTGTCCTCATATCTATATCCCATATGCTCTCCATTGCCGATACTTATCTATTCATAATTGAGATCAAGATACTTCTCTACATATTTGCCATACACTTCAACAATACGCGCCTATTATCCTGTTATAGTTGACTTTTGTCTGTGTTCTTCATCTATCTAGTCATGCCCGATAGCTTAAGAATTCTTGAGATATAAATTTGTTTTGACAGGTAGACTGTGCGGTAAACGAGTGTTATAATGCACAAGTTGAGGCCCAAAAGCGGCCAGACGGAGTAAGAGGAATTTAATAATGGCTCTAGTGGAACCGCTACCGGACAGTATCCGTTCCGAGCTCTTCAATGTTGCAGGGCAAGATGAAGCTACCCAGCTTGCTGTGTCCACGGACATAGATGGAGGGGGACAGTATGGCGAAAGATGGTTGGTTGTCACCAGCGATCATGCCTACGTATTTCTCCCTGACGGCGAGCGTGCCCAGATGCTGCACTCAGTGCCGCTCAAAGACATCTCCGGCGTAACTGCCGAGTTCCTTGTGGGCAGTGGCGTCCTTGAGGTTCAATCTGAGGGTAAGGTTATAGACCTGCTCCATTACAGTCAAAGCCTAGCCCCACGTTTCACCAAGGTCGCTCGCCGTCTTGAGTCGATTTCCAAGAACGAAGAGCTTCCAGAAGGCGATTCTGAGGAATCACGCCGCTGCGAGACATGCGGCCGCTTTCTCCCCGATGGTACAAAAGTCTGCCCCGCATGTCTTAATAAGGTTAAAGTCCTCAAGCGACTCCTCGGGTTAACTCGACCCTATTGGGGAAAGATGTTCCTGGTTGCCGGTTTGATGCTTGTGTCTACAGCCATCAGCCTGGTTCTCCCGTATCTTAACAAGCCATTCATGGACAACTTCTTCCATCCCGAAGGAGCTTACAACGTTTCCTGGCGCCTTTCAATCGTCAAGGGTGCGGGTGCCACAGTTGCGGCGACTAATGTTCTTATCACTATTGTCCTTATATATCTCGCTGTCTGGATCATTTCCTGGGCTGTCGCTATATATCAGGGTAGACTTTCCGCATGGCTTGGCAGCCGTCTCACCCTCGATATTCGCGTCCAGCTTTACCAGACTCTTCAGCGTCTGAGTCTTAATTATTTCGATAAGCGCCAGATTGGCTCTATTATGTCTCGCATCACTCAGGACACAGGGGCACTTAATAACTTCATGAACCAGACCCTGCAGTTCTATGTAGTTAGTACACTCTGTATCCTCGGCTCTTGCGCTATGATGTTCGCAATGTCTTGGAAACTGGCGCTCTGGGTTGTTGCACCAAGTCCGATCGTTGCCTTTCTTTCTATTCTGTTTTTCAAGCGATTAATTCGTAAGCATCAGAGATATTGGCATACATGGTCGCGCATTGGTGCTGTGCTCCACGACGCTCTGTCCGGCATTCGTGTAATCCGCGCATTTGCCCAGGAAGAGCACGAGATATCTCGCTTTAATCTTCGTACAAATGCTGTTTACGATGCAGAGGTACGTGTTGTTACTGCTTCTAATACATTCTGGCCTACGATTTCTCTTCTTACGCAGTTCAGCACGGGCTTGATCTGGCTAGTCGGCGGTATTGCTGTCATCCATGCTAATATCAGCCCAGGCACACTTGTCGCTTTCCTTGCTTACATCACTGGGTTTTATGCCCAGCTCCAGACACTGTGCCGCAGCACCGACTTCCTCTCCAACAGCCTTACCGCTACTGAGAGGATTTTTGAAGTTCTCGATACTGAAATCGAAGTGGGCGATGATTCCAATCCTGTTCATCTCTCAGATATCAAAGGCGAGATCGAGTTCCGCAACGTCTGCTTTGGCTATGAGCCTATAAATCCTGTTCTTAAAGACGTCAGCATCCACATCCAGCCGGGTGAGATGATTGGACTTGTTGGTCACAGCGGCGCGGGTAAAACCACGCTGATCAATATGATATGCCGGTTTTATGATGTTACCGAGGGACAGATACTCGTCGATGGTGTGGATGTTCGTAAGATAGCAATGCGCGACCTCCGTAGTCAGATCGGAGTTGTCCTCCAGGAACCCTTCCTGTTCAATGGCACAATTTCCGAGAACATCTCCTATGCCAAACGTGATGCGACCCGCGAACAGATCATACGGGCAGCGCGGGCAGCAAATGCGCATGAGTTTATATTAAAACTCCCCGATGGTTATGATTCTCAGGTTGGTGAACGCGGTGGGCGGCTCTCCGGTGGTGAGAGGCAGAGGATATCTATAGCTCGCGCTATTCTTTGTGACCCGAAGATTCTTATTCTCGATGAAGCAACTTCTTCTGTCGATACTCAAGCCGAGAGTCAGATTCAGCAAGCCCTTGCAAGGCTCGTTAAAAACAGGACTACTATTGCTATCGCGCATAGGCTCTCGACTCTCCGCCAGGCAGACCGGTTGATAGTCCTTCAGGACGGTCAAATTGCTGAAATTGGCACCCATGATGAACTAATGGATCGCCATGGAGTATATTGGCGCCTCGTTGAAATTCAGAAGGAACTCTCCAATATTAAGGCGGTGGAAGGTTAATATGATTGATTGGACTTTTGATTATAAAGACCAGAATTCCGAGGACCAGCCTGAATATCTGAACCCACAGAAGTTGCAATTCGCCAAGCGGGGCGATGCATTGAGGGTCACAGTTGAAGGGGACCGGTCCTATTTGAAGATCCACGCTGTGAGAGCGTTCCCACTTACTGAACTCAATGATTTCATCGGCTTAGTAGATGCAATCAGCGGCCGTGACATTGGTTTGCTCAGGAGCTTGCGTGATCTAGATCCTCAAGCCCGTCAGCTTGTTCAGGAGCAGATTAATAAGAGGTATTTCATCCCCAAGATCGGTAGGATTCACGAGGCAAAGAGAGAGTTCGGTACTGTCTATTGGGATGTGGATACTGATCGTGGCCGCCGGCAGTTTATAATGCGTGGTATTCGGGACAGCATCCATGAGATCGAACCTGGGCGTTATCTTGTTCTTGATGTGGATGGCAACCGCTTTGAGGTGCCCCAACTTGAGAATCTTGACTCCCGCAGCCAAATCTGGTGGGATAAGCTGATATAGTAACATAAAGGGAATTGCATATTTTACTCTGCAATTCCCCTTATTATTTTTATCTTCATGGATTTACTAGCACGATCTTACCTTCTACCGTCTTTGTTATCCCATCAACTGTGACGTCTATCTTCACCGGCACATCCCCTAGTGCGCCTAGGGGCGGCTTCGCCTTGAACGAACAGGTGCCAATATTTCCCATTCCTGAAGCAATGAACTCAAACGTGTCGTGTCCTCTCCACAGTTCCCATCCTGTAGGAAGGGTTATCTTTGCTTTACCTCTTACGCTGTCGCGGCGATTATTTATCACCACAACTCCAAAGGTAACATCCTTCACGTCTGTGCGTACTTGCCATTCCGGGAGCTTGAGTTCTACTTCAAATGGCTCGACCACATCAAAACTTACCAGGGCGCTACCTATTCTGCCACTTGCAGACCTTACCTCCGCCCCCATAGCCCAACTTCCAGTCCTCATGCTGGAAAGAATTACTGATCTCACTTCGTGTGACATGTGCTTTTTCGGGTCGATTTTGTCTACTCTTACTTTTTCGCTGCCCATATACTCGCCGGCTTTTCCTTCGCCTGCAACAACAAAACTCTGCACATCTATAGTCTCGTTACCTGCATTAGTTATATGGAATTTCCCTACAAGTTCGTCCCCGCGTGCTATTGTGCTCGTTCTAAGATCGAAACCCAATTCTAATGGCTTGAGCGCAGCCACTTTTATGTTTGTAAGCCTGCATTCCTTTGTATCTCCTAACTCGGCGTTAGGTACCCAGCCGGATTCACCCTCCATAGCTTTTACTGCAATCTGGAAGCCGATCTTTCTTCCCGAGTTGAGTTTCATATCTTTTACCAGTGCTCCGGGGATGCGCATTTCTATCATATACGCACCTTCCGACCTCGTGCTCTTGATCTCTACCAGCGAGGCTTCCTGAGGTGACACAGGAGATGCAACCGGAGATTTTGTGTTACGTGATTCATATCTGGCTACAGCCAGAGAAAGCGAATCACCCGATGTGCGAATGGCACGGAAGTCATAGTTGTCATCGCCGTGGAACCAGCCGTCGTTATCAGCATCCAGAATTGTCAGTAAATCAATGGGACGGTTTGACTTCGCCGCCACATAAAGATTTCCCTTGTCCCAGTCAGCATAAGTTGTAATCTGCCAGTCGCCGGTATTAAACGAGTAGTATACATCCCACTCGCCATCTTCTACTACACCATCGATAATTGGTGTACGCTTGAATATCTCTGTGTCTGGAGTAACTGCGGGAGCCTGGAACACCGGTGCTGGAGCCACTGGTGTTGCTGCAGGCGCAACTTCAGCCGGAGCGGTGTCTTGCCCATACATACAACACGCCGGAATAAGCATGGCCGACGTCATGAACAACATAGTGACGAGTCCACAAATTCTGGTTCGCAAATCTTTCCTCCCGAATGCTGCTTACTTGCTTCGACTGACCCATATTGCTGTAGAGTCTGGCATGATTATAGTTCAGCAACAAGCCGACGTCAACGGCGGGTAAGAGTTCATGGAGTAGAAGTTAATAGTTTGAGAAGTGTGGGCTGTTATAACAAACCCACCCGAGATATATCTCCCGAGTGGGTTTAGATGATCAGTCGGTGGTGGCTATATAGTCTTATTCATGAACATCAAGTTCACTTCTTATCTCTCCGATACCGAGTGCCTTTGATGCTACGTGAATTGCAGTATCACGCTCGTGAGCTGTTTTAACGTGGCCCCGCAGTGTGACATTGCCTGCTTGTACGAAGACGTCTATGTTAGATGCGTCGACTTCATCGCTGGATTCCAGCATCTCTTCGATTTCTCTTGTGAGCTCGGGGTCCAGACGATATTGGTGCTCGCTGGCTGGTCCGGTTCTTCCTTCCAGCTCATCCGGTGGCATGGTCATCGTGACTCTTTCCTCCGACGGCGGGTGAACCTCTTCTTCACCGGGTACATGGCTCATCACAGCTTCACCTTCGGGAGCGCCCTCTTCGAGTTCGTAGGCTTCGGGCTCTTCGCCACGGATACCCATAGCTTCCTCGGGAATATCTGTTCTCACCCCTTCAGCCTCAAAACCTGCTTCTTCCGTAAGAGGTTCTTCTCCAGGTTCACGAACATCTGTTCCTTCACCTATATCACGGACTTGAGCCTCAGCACCCGAGGTTACCATCTCAACATCCGCACCCGATGGCAGGTCAGTCTCTGGTCCCCATGGCCTGGCTCCAACTTCCTCTTCGGCCATTGGTTCAGCTGCTTCTTCAGCATGTTGTCTGGAAATGTAACTTTCTTGTACGGGAGCCTCCATCTCATAAGGTGGCCCTACTTGTGTACTCAGGGCTGTCTCCCAGAACTCTCGGAGATCCGGGGGAAGTTGATGAGACACGGCTTCCCGAGCACCGGGTGTAATTTGCTCCTGCAAAGTAGCAAACACAGCCCGAGTAACATTCTCAACCTTCTGCATGTCGTCTATATTAGTCTTTTCAGAAACCCGGGCCACAAACACACCCAGGTCCATCCTCTCAAATCCACTTATGGCACGCTGGATATGTTCCAGCAGCCCGCTTTCCCACATATCTTTCAGCTCTTTAGGGAGCTGCGCGGCGACATTATCACCGCCCTGATGCGATATCCTGGCCCGAAGGGTCTCGAACACTGCCTCCGTGGCACGCCGCGCTGGTCCGTGGTTCGGGTCTTCGGGCAAACCTGCTCTGTCTTGTACTTTCCTCAGGAATTCTTCAGCTTGCATGTTGGCTACCTCCAGAATTCACTCATATGAATTCTACCCATGGTTCGCATTGTATCGGACCATGAGTCTGGCTACCGGATCATCGAATAGTAATGCCAAGATCAGCAAGCCAGTAATCTTCCGTGCTAATACCTCTCAGCCTTACGCTGCCGCTCCCACCGCCAAGTCTCAATTCTGCAGTATATGCAGGCTGGCTGAGAACGCCTACAGAACCGTAATCTGTAAAGTATTCTGGTATATAACCGACCGAAAGGGACATCTTGCTCATTGGACGGAGCGTGAGACCGTATTCAAGTCCCTTTAGCAGTACTGTCTTCGTGTCAGAACTCGATGGCGAAGTGAATACTTGACCATCAAGATCGCTGATAAGCTGGCTCCATTTCTCGTCATCACCCCGCCCCTGGTTCCAGCGATAACCGGTGTAAACGCCAAACCCCCGGCCAAAGTCCATTTTCACTTTACCGGTGAGGTTTTTGATAACCTGCTGGGTGTCGATCTCGCTGCTATCCTGGGTGCTTACATTGCCAAGAGTGGTAATTGCTGCATCTGCTTCGATTCCCACACCTCTCGATATCTTGATAGTGCGCTCATAACCTAACCCAAACGCACCATATCCCACAGTCTGCCCAGCGGCATAGTAGTAAAACTTCAAATCCTGATCAGTTTTGGCAATGCGCGATGGCTGCGCTTGGGCGCTCTTCGCAGTCTCAATCTTTATCACGCTCGGGGCTGGGCTCGCATTTGCTGAGCTGACCATTACTCTCTTGCCTGCTGTGATAGCCACAGCATCAGTGGAAAAGTAAAGCGCGCCTGTGACCTGATATGGCGGCTTATCACCTGTGCATTTCTGTGCAATGGCAAGTCCTGCTACGGACTCACCACTTCCAGCCATAATAGTCATCATCGCTTTAGATCGGATAGGGACAGGAAAATTAGCTGTGATGACATCGTTGCTTACACTGGTCAACTCCCCGGTGACCTGTTCAGCAAGAACAGGCAGGCAGGCAGTAATGAGAAGAAGAAACAGAGTGGTCAAAATAGCTGATCTGCGACGCATCTACACTTCCTCCTCTGAAAATAGGATATTTTCGTCCCTTCGCGATGAGCCTGACAGCGTCGCTACTGCGGTGCGAGAAGGTTCATCGGCGATTCCTTCGGTATGTCTATCTTTCTCGCCTACGTGGAGAGGTTGACCTGATTTGCCCCAAAACCTTGCGTTTTCTTGTTCCCTACCCCTCCGACACCTAAACCGAACAATGTGGCTGTCCTTTATTCTTCTATCGCTGACGTTTAAGCTCACAAATAGAACTGGGTAATCTTTGGTCACCTAAATTACCGGGCAAGCTGTTGATAGTAATGGCTAACGAGTGTTATAATCTCCGGTGCTACAACCCTCGATTATTACCTCTAATGACGCATTTGGGCGGGTGAATAGTTTTGTCTGATAAGCAGCTTCAATTAGGAGAGGATGACGCTTATCTAGCGCTTCAGAACGCTTGGGAACGCGCTCTAGAGGTGCTTTCTGAGCATGTTAATAAACCCTCATTTGAGAGCTGGATCAAAACGGCACGCCCAATTGCCTTTGAAGATGGTCTGGTAAGAATATCCACAACCAGCAGATTTGCCAAGCACTGGATTGAAAACAAGCACGTCGGGCTTATCCAGGAAATTCTGGAAGAGCACATGGGGTGCAAAATAAGAGTGCGGGTTGAGTTGGTAGAGGGAGAGGAACCTGTTCTTCTTTCTGAAACTTTGCCTAAAAAGCCTAAACCCCAGCCGAAGTCGGATGACGAGCCCATTTCGTTGCCGCTGAATAATCAATATAACTTTGAGAACTTCGTTGTTGGTCCCACCAATCGATTAGCGCATGCATGTGCGCTGGCAATTGCTGAAAGCCCAGGAAAAACTTATAACCCCCTGTTTGTCTACGGCGGCCCAGGACTTGGCAAGACTCACCTTATGCACGCCATAGGCCAGCAGGCAATCATCAGTTTTCCGGGGATGCGAGTGGCGTATGTTTCAGGAGAAGCATTCACCTACCACTACATAACGGCACTGCGGGAGCATCGGACCGGGGAGTTCAGGCGAAAGTATCGCAGCATAGACTTGTGGTTGGTGGATGATATCCAGTTTCTTATCGGCAAGGAACGCACGGAAGAAGAATTTTTCCACACTTACAACGCTATCTACGATATGGGTAAGCAGATAGTCCTTACCAGCGACCGCGCACCAAAAGATTTGCAATTAGATACCCGGTTGCTGTCGAGGTTCGAATGCGGGATGATTGCAGATGTTGCTCCGCCTGACCTCGAAACACGAATGGCGATTCTGCAGACAAAGGCTGAGTACGAGAACATGTCGCTTTCAAACGACGTGATACTCTACATCGCCAAACTGATAACCTCTAATGTCCGTCGTCTTGAGAGTGCATTGATCCAGCTTCATGCTTATGCTTCGTTGATGAAGACATCTGTTACGCCTACCCTGGCCGAAGAAGTACTTAGCAAACACTTTGGCGAGGGAGCTGATCCTGTGATAGACGCTCAAAAGGTGCTGCTGGAGGTATCTAAGCGGTTCAATGTGGATATGAGCGACCTGAAAGGCAAGTGTCGCAGTGCTGACATTGTTATGCCGAGGCAGATTGCGATGTATCTGTGCAGGGAGCTTACCGATGGCTCTCTTCCCTCCATCGGGAAAGCTTTGGGAGGAAGAGATCACTCCACTGTGCTCCATGCATGCAAGAAGATAGAGCAGAAGTTGGAGAAAGATAAGTCGTTAGCGGGCACAATTGCGGAACTGGAAAAACTGCTTCGCGGCGGGAAAAGCTAGCAATTCATTTATCACTACACCGCGTGGCATGCAATCTACAAATCATCACTACCCCTCCATTCGCACCATTCCTTGTGCCGACTCATGCTATCATTTCAACAAAATTCGTGTTGGATAACCTGTGGGTTTTACCAGGATAAAACCTGTGGATATCGCTGTTGATTGTTTTGTGGACTTCTTCCCTGTTGGTAAGGCTAGGCTTTATCCAACAACATTACGGTTGCTTGCTAAGGTTGACCTAGTTTTGTCCACAGCATACTCTACGCATAGATTAAGCGTGGAATCTCAGTTTTTCCACAGCATCCACAGGTACTAATACTACAACCACTATTTAAAGTATAATTATATAATCATGGATATCCAGACACTTAGCCTGACGAATTTTAGGAATTATGTAGACCTGAACTTTATACCCTCGAATGGCTTGAACATACTCGTGGGAATGAATGCTCAGGGAAAAAGTGCTGTGCTTGAGGCTATTTATTTTCTGGCTACGAGCAAATCTCATAGAACTTCTCGTGATATGGACTTGATACATGTTGGAGTAAGCATAGCACGGGTGAATGCGCATGTAGACAGGTCCGAACGTAATGATGTGGAACTGGAGATTGTCCTCAGTAGAGCTGAGAACAAGATAGTAAAAATAAACACCGTGAAACATCCCAAGATAGGTGATATCGTGGGACAGCTTAATGCGGTGATATTCAGCAATTCGGATATTGATATGGTTAGGGGCGAACCTTCTCTTCGCAGAAGGTTTTTAAACCTGGAGATATCCCAGGTAAGCCCTCAGTATGTGTATGCGCTTGGGCGATATAAGAGAGTATTGGACCAGAGGAACAATCTGCTCAGAGAGATAAAATCGAGTGGAGTCCAGACCGGGGATCTCGGAGCTTGGGATAGTCAACTCGCGCAGTATGGATCAACCATTATCGCTCGCAGGATGAAGTTCATAGATTTTCTCGCTGAAGAAGCTGCTAAAATATACTCCTCACTTGCTGGTGGGTCGGAAGAACTGGCTGTTACCTACAAGAAAAGTGTTGATATCGACTTGCATGCACCGGAAAGTGAGATAGCGGCTGCTTTTGCAAAACTTCTCTCCACAAGAAGAGGACTGGACATCATGCGTGGAACTACTACCATCGGTCCTCATCGGGATGACCTGGTTCTCACGATTAACGGGCTTGCAGCGAGGGAGTTCGCTTCGCAAGGTCAGCAGAGGTCCGCGGCTATTGCTTTGAAGCTGGCTGAGATTAATGTTATGCAAGAATCTGCCGGTGAAGCGCCTGTTGTGTTATTGGATGATGTGATGGCAGAGCTGGATGAGGCAAGAAGAGCTAGGGTGTTGGAAATTACTACCGGCAGATGCCAGACGTTTATCACTGTGACTGGTCTTGAAGAAATTGACCCATCGGCGGTTGCGGTGGGAAGCATCTTCGATGTACAATCCGGCAAGGTGACTCCAAGATGAATAGACCATTATTCAGAGGCGGAAGATTGAGCAGGCTTGGCGGGGTGCTTAACTCGTCACTGGACGACCTCGGCATCCGGCAAAAAGTAATAGAGCAGCAGACCATATCCAAGTGGAATGAAGTAGTAGGCCCGCAGATAGCAGCATCGAGCATGGCCGAGAAGATCCGCGATGGCGTGCTCTATGTCTGCTGCAAGAGCAGCACCTGGGCGAATGAGTTGTCTTTTCATAAAGAGCATATGATGAAGAAGCTCAACCAAACCGCCGGCAAAAAAATCATCACGGATATACGCTTTTCAGCACGTGGTTACCGAAAGGCAGTTCAACAGGCGCGCAAGGATAGTGACAGCACCAAAGTAAAGGGGCTGGACTCGGTAAAAGTAGACGAGAACGAAGCAGAGGTGGCTGGAAAACTGGCATCCATCGCCCCCGCACCAGAGCTTGCTGATAAAATTCAAAAGGCTATACTCGCAAGCAAGCGGCTGGAGAAGGTCAAACGCGAGGAGCCGAAGTAGTGGTTTTGTGGAAACGATGTTCGGTTGGATCATCTATGTTCGGGCAGATCTCTGATCTGCGCCGAAAGGGGCAAAATGGCATCTCCGATGCCACCATGTAAGGCTCATAAGCATACTTCTTGTTAATAATCGGAAATCTCGCATGCAAGGCAAATAATGCGCAGATATAAAATCTTCGAAAACGGAACATTGCCGCATTTCATAACATGGACTATTACGGCTTGGTTACCGCTTTTTGTATCCAGCAAGTATTGTGATATGATCGTGCAGAGCCTTGCCTACTGCCGTGCGAAGAGGGAGTTGCTTGTGCACGGTTATGTAATTATGCCTACCCACGTGCACGCAATAGTATCAGCAAATGATAGCGCTGATCTTTCAAGTATCTTACGCGATTCGAGAAAGTATACTGCTAGAGAAATAGTAAATCAGCTTAAAGAAGATGGCAACGTACTTTATGATTGGGTTTTTAGAGATGCAGCACGCAAGGATGGCAGGCCGGAAGGCAGCTATAGGGTCTGGCAAGCGGGTTTCCACCCGGAAACGCTGGAGTCTGAAAAGTTTGTATTGCAGAAACTTGAGTATATGCACAATAATCCCTTAAGAAAGGGTTTGATCGAAAAGCAGGAGCATTGGCGTTATTCAAGCGCAGGATTATATTTGAATGGCTCGGGTGGTCTGTTGGAACTTGATGCATTCGAGTTTTAGTCCAAAAGTTAGCCAGTGTTCCGAAACGTGGTGGGATCGGAGATCCCATTTGGTTCCTTACGGGCCAGATCAGAGATCTGCCCGAACATAGAACATGCTATTTAAATGGATTTTATAGTGGGGCAGTAGGCAAATGCGAATTATGATGCTTTCCTGGGAATATCCGCCGAGGATTATAGGTGGGATTTCCAGACACGTTGAAGAACTCGCCGATGCGTTGGCGCGGAGAGATCTTGAAATACACGTTATTACTTGTGAAGTGGATGGCGCGCCTGAAGAAGAAGTCATCGACGGTGTTTTTATTCACAGGGTTCCGGCGGACGGGGATATGGCGGCGGATTTCGTTCCGTGGATAAAGAGCCTTAACGCTTACACGGAACGCAAGGTTGATGAGCTTTTGGCTGCGGAGCCTGATACTCCCACACTGCTCCACGCGCACGACTGGCTCTCTGAGTTCGCCGCTGCATCGCTGAAGAACAAGCACAAGATCCCGCTTGTTGCTACTATTCACGCCACCGAACACGGACGCAATTATGGCATTCACACAGACATGCAGCGATATATAAGCCATGTCGAATGGGAACTGAGCTATGAAGCGTGGCGGGTGATCGTGTGCAGTGAGTTCATGACCGAGGAAGTGAACCATGCCCTGGCGACGCCATTGGACAAAATGGATGTGGTGCCTAATGGTGTAAAGGCTGATAAGTTCAACTTCGCGTTTCCTGACAAAGACGAATTCCGAGCTTTCTATGCCGCACCTGATGAGAAGATTATCTTCCATGTAGGCCGCAACGTGCGGGAAAAGGGCGGGCAGGTACTGATAAATGCATTTAAGAAGCTGCTAAGCGATCAGCCGAATTCCAAATTAGTCATCGCCGGTGGTGGAAACAGGGGTTGGCTTAAGGACCAGGCAGAGGCGCTTGGCATAAGTGACAGGATATATTTCACAGGCTTCGTAGACGATCTCACCTTGCTCAAGATTTACAAAGTGTCTGATGTAGCTGTTTTCCCGAGCCTTTATGAACCGTTCGGCATTGTGGCGTTGGAGGCTATGGCCGCCAGGGTGCCGGTGGTGGTATCGGATATCGGTGGGCTCAGGGAAGTTGTGGATCACGACATCAACGGTATCGTCACATGGGCGGATAATTCGGATTCACTTGCATGGGGAATACTGGAAGCGTTCAGGAAATCCCCGCTGCAGGTGGCCCGTATGGTCGATGCTGCTTATGAGAAAGCTACGACTGTTTTCAGTTGGGATAAAATAGCCGAACAGACGGAAGCCGTCTACAAGAGGACCTGGGCGGAATACACCAACACTGATTGGAAGTGACACGCAATGAATGAGAAGTGGTCGCATGTCCTGCAGAAAATAGACGACTTTCGCTGGAGAATCCCTCAATCATATAAATCCTGCATGCGGACCGAGGGGATCATATTTGCCACTGAGAAGATGCTAAGTGACCTGGACGAGTCTATGGAGCAAGTTGCCAATGTAGCGTGTTTGCCGGGCATTGTAGGCCCCTCTATGGCGATGCCTGACATCCATTGGGGCTACGGTTTTCCCATAGGCGGCGTGGCGGCTATGAACTATTCCGATGGCGTGGTATCGCCGGGCGGTGTAGGTTATGATATCAACTGTGGCGTACGCTTGCTGCGGAGCGATCTTACCCTAAAGGACGTCAAAGGGAAGATTGGTGATCTTATAGACCAGCTATACCTCAACGTTCCCTCAGGAGTCGGCGGCGAGGGGAACATCCGGGTAGATGAGGCCGAGCTCAAGCAGGTGATGAAAAAAGGTGCCAAGTGGATGATTGAGCACGGCTTTGGCTGGCCTGAGGATTTGGAAGTAAGCGAGGAGCATGGTGCGCTGGCGATTGCTGATCCGACGACCATCAGCAGCGAGGCTATCAAACGCGGCCGCCCGCAACTCGGGACGCTGGGTGCCGGCAACCACTTCCTTGAGGTTCAGACAGTCGATTATATCTACGATGAAAAAACCGCAGCGGCGTTTGGCATTACGGAAGTTGGACAGATTACGGTTATGATACACACAGGCAGCCGTGGGTTTGGTCACCAGGTCTGTGACGATAATCTGCGAGTGATGCAAAAGGCCATGCAGAAGTATAATATTCCCGTTCCCGATAGGCAGTTGGCATGCGCGCCGGTGACTTCCGAGGAAGGTCAGCGTTACCTGGGAGCAATGGCGTGTGCCGCGAACTTCGCCTGGGCGAATAGACAAGCAATTGCACACTGGGTGAGAGAAAGTTTTGAGAAGGTGATGGGAGCCGGAGCGCATAAGTTGGGCTTGAGACAGGTCTACGATGTCGCTCATAATATGGCGAAAATCGAAGAACATCCTGTGGATGGCAAGTTGACCAAACTCTGTGTCCACCGCAAGGGTGCGACTCGCGCGTTCGGACCTGGAAATGTACACGTTCCAGAGATGTATCGTGAATTCGGTCAGCCGGTGATCGTGCCTGGGGACATGGGCAGGTATTCGTTCCTTCTCGCCGGTACAGAACGAGCGATGAAACAGACCTGGGGATCTACGTGCCACGGCGCGGGTCGTGTAATGAGCCGGCATGAAGCTATAAAGAAGATGCGTGGAAGAGATGTCCAGGAGGAACTCGCCCAGCGGGGAATCCTGGTGCGGGCCAAAGGGCGCGATACGCTCTCTGAAGAGGCATCTTATGCATACAAAGATGTGGCTGATGTTGTAGCCACCTGCGAAGGCGCGGGCATCTCTCGTCTGGTAGCGAAGATGCGTCCGCTGGGAGTGGCGAAGGGTTAACCTTGAGTGTTTAGTACTCAATTGAAGATCAAATGAAAGAAGGATTTGACTCTTGAGAACGATCAATGTAGGTGTTATCGGCACTGGCGGCATTGCCAGCAATCAGCACATGCCGGCACTTCAGAAGCAACCTGATATTAAGATAATGGCAGTTTGCGATACGAACGAAGAGTCGGCTAAACGAGCGGCGGAAAGGTTCAGCGTTCCGCACATCTTCACAGACTATAAGAAGCTCCTGGAGATGGACGAGATTGAGGCGGTGCACATCTGCACCCCAAACTTTATGCATGCCCAGCCAGCGATCGACGCTTTGAATGCTGGCAAGCACGTCATAGTGGAAAAGCCACTTGCTCGCAGCGCCGTTGAGGGTGCTCCGATGGTCGACGCAGCGCGAAAGAACAAGAAGAAGTTCATGGTCGCGCAGAATGTGCGCTTTGGATCAGATATTCAGGCTCTGAAGCGTTACATCGATGCCGGTGATCTCGGAGACATATACTTCGGCCGCGTGTGGGCGCTGAGGCGCAGGGGCGTTCCGAGCTGGGGCGTGTTTACGGATAAAGAGAAGCAGGGTGGTGGTCCGCTGATCGACATCGGCGTCCACGTGCTGGACCTTACTCTTTACCTGATGGGCCATCCCAAGCCGATCTCGGCATCCGGACAGGCTTTCACCAAGCTCGGTAACACGCCGGGCCACGTCGGCGCGTATGGGCCGTGGAACTGGCAGAACTACACAGTTGAGGACTACGCAGCCGGGTTTGTGCGGTTGGACAACGGCGCATCGTTGATCATCGAGTCCAGCTTTGCAGCTAACATTGCTGAGGACGTGATGAGATCCAGCCTCCTGGGAACTAAGGGCGGCGCCGAGACTCATCCGGTTCGCATATTCGGTGAGGAAAAAGAAATGGTCTACGACCTGACTCCGAAGTACCTCCCGAATGTCAGTTCCTATGAGGTTGAAATCAGAGGTTTCTATGATGCTATCCTGAACGATACCGAGCCGCCTGTAACCGGCGAGCAGGCCCTCAATGTTATGAAGATCCTGGATGCTATCTACAAGTCCAGCGAAGAGGGCAAGGAAGTCCTGATCGACTAGACTAAGGCAATGTACCCCCTGCGGTTTTAACCGCAGGGGTTTTTGTTTATGAACTGGCAGCCCTGTTAAGGTTCAGCAGGAACACGAAATCTTCTTTCGCCAGGATCGCGTGGTTGTAGTTGGGCGGCATGAAGAAGTGGTCGCCTGCGTTGACTTCATATTTGTCCTCACCCAAAGTGAAATCCGCCTTACCCTGAAGCACATATACTGTGGCAGGCATGGTGGAGGTGTGGGGTGACAGATATTGCCCCGCGGGCATCAGGAATAAAACCACCTTGTAGTAGTCGGTATCCTCAATAGGGATGCTGAGTATACCTTCATCCGGCATATTGATCATCTCTAAGAGGTTCTTAATTCTGTGAGCCATTTTATGCCTCCCTGTCCCGCGTGATTTACGGATCGCACAAGCCATGCAATCTCATCAGTGAATTACCCAGATGGATGATAAGGGAAACGTATGGGGACTCACTAAAAAAAGGGGAGCAGCGTTTCCGCCGTCCCCTAAATTAATTATGCCAAGCGATAATGACTAGATTTCGTAGCGCCTGGCTCCTACATAGTGCTTTCTGTAGACAGGTTCACTGAGGTTGTCCAGTTTTACTCCCGTCGCGGGAGTGGATGCGTGGATAAATGTCTTGGCGCTGAGGTAGAGCCCGACGTGGCTCACGTATCCCTTGCGCATATCGAAGAACACAAGGTCCCCCGTCTCCCACTGGCCCTTCTTAACCGGCTCACCTTTACGGTATTGCTGGCGTGCGGTTCTTGGCAGATTTACCCCAATCTTCTTATAGACGTAGCGGGTGAAACCCGAACAGTCGAACGCCTGTGGGGTTGTTCCGCCCCATCTGTAAGGGGTGCCGATGAAACTGATTGCGATGTC